>CAZNXP010000007.1:0-19293 GCA_964576955.1 uncultured Algimonas sp. | reverse complement strand
CCATTATACTGATTTAGATTTCTAGTCCTCTCATGGCAGATCCCCTTAAAGCCCTGACCAAACGCGCAACCGCGCTGGGCTTTACGCGTCCGCATATCGCCGAGCTCTCAGCCTTTGGCCCGCAAGCGGGCGCTGGCCTCAAGAGCGCGATTGCCGCAGGGCATCACGGGTCTATGGCATGGCTAGCCGAGACAGAATTTCGGCGGGCCCATCCGCAAAATCTCTGGCCTGAAGCGAAATCCGCTGTCATTTTGGGTATGAATTACGGCCCTGACAGTGACCCCACGCTTACGCTTAATGACCCAGAAGTTGGGACGATTTCAGTCTATGCGCGCGGCCGAGATTATCACGACGTCATGAAAGGCCGCCTGAAGGAGCTAGCTGGACTGCTCGCCCGCGATACGGGGGAAGAGGTGAAAGTCTTTGTCGACACGGCGCCTCTGATGGAAAAGCCTCTCGCCATGGCCGCAGGGCTAGGTTGGCAAGGCAAGCACACAAATCTCGTCAGCCGCGAGTTTGGCTCATGGCTTTTTATCGGCTCTATCCTCAGCGCGGCCAAACTGACCCCGACACCGCCGGAGTTAGACCATTGCGGCTCTTGCCGAGCTTGTCTCGATGTCTGCCCGATAGACGCTTTTCCTGCCCCCTATCAACTCGATGCGCGCCGCTGTATTTCTTATCTGACAATTGAACATGCAGGCCCTGTTGATGAGTCATTACGCTCCAAAATGGGCAATCATATTTATGGCTGCGATGATTGCCTCGCCGCCTGCCCTTGGAATAAATTCGCGCAAATTGGCCGAGAGACCAAACTCGCGGCGCGCGAAGATCTAAATGCGCCCAAGCTCTCCGAATTAGCGGCATTGGGAGAGACTGAGTTTCGGAAGCGCTTTTCTGGCTCTCCGATAAAGCGAATTGGCTGGCCGCGCTTTTTGCGAAATGTCCTTTATGCGATTGGCAATAGCGGCGAGCTGGCCCTTAAACCCGTTGCCGACGCACACATAGCACATGAAGACAAAGTCGTCGCAGATGCAGCGCAATGGGCAGCCGCTCAGCTAAGGTTGAAAATAGACGGCGATTAAAATCTCTTGAAATCCTCAATTTACAACCTTAACGAAATAGGGGAATGGAGTTAGAGCAAGACAAACAGGAAGAGAACAAGGCTGCCCATGGGCCAAATACCGCTATCGCCCATGCCGATAAACCCGCCCATAGGCCTCTATCCAAAATCATTTTCGGCGTTTGTCTCCTCGCCTATTTAGGCTGGGCCATCTTGCAGCCCCGCGAGGCCTTTAAAGGCCTTTTCGCGAGCGCCGCTTGGATTAGCGTTGGTTACGCTATGTTACGCTTAGCCGCTATGCTGACGGCCAAACCCGAAGATTACGGCCTCGCGGAGCTGTCAGAAGACCTCCCGATTTATACGGTTCTCGTCCCCCTTTTTCATGAAGCCCAAATGGTGCCGCAGCTCATGGACGGTTTGGCTAAAATGAATTATCCGCGCGAAAAATTAGAGATTATCCTCATCACAGAAGCCGTGGACCCCATCACGACAAAGGCCGTCGCCCAAGCTCTCCGTCCGCCTTTCCGCCAGATTATTGTCCCGACAGGCACGCCGCAAACCAAGCCGCGCGCATTAAACTATGCCCTGAAATCCTCCCAAGGCACCTTCGTCACAATCTATGACGCCGAAGACAGGCCGCATCCCGACCAGCTCCTCGCCGCGCTTGCCGCCTTTAAAGCGCGTCCAGATTGGGCCGCCGTTCAAGCCCCGCTCGATTATTTCAATCATGATGATAATTGGCTGACACGGCAATTTGCCTTGGAATATGCCGCCCTGTTTCATGTCTGGGTGCCTTTTCTGACCCGTCTTGGCTTGCCGTTTCCGCTCGGCGGAACGAGCAATCATATGCGCCGCGCCCAACTTGACGCCATTGGCGGATGGGATTCCCATAATGTGACCGAGGACGCAGATTTATCCTTTCGCCTCGCCGCCCAAGGTCACGGCATTGGCTATATCCATCCCCCCACCCAAGAAGAGGCGGTTTGCAATCTTCATGACTGGCGAATGCAGCGCGCGCGCTGGATGAAGGGCTTCATCCAAACTTGGGATGTTCATATGTCCAAGCCTTTCGCGCCCGGCGGACTGGCAGGCCTCTTGCGGTTTTTCACCTTACAACTCACATTGGGCCTAACGCTCCTCTCCGTTTTATTTTACGCGCCTATCGTTCTCCTGCTCCCCCTCTTTGCGCTTGCCTTATGGTGGGTCTCTGTCCCGCTCGACATTGGCCTCGCCTATAGTTTGACCTTCATCTTTTCGATTTCCATTGGCTGCCTCATCGGGATTGCGGGCGCGCACCGCGCGCGCAAACCGCGCCTCATCCGCTCGGCTTCTATGATGCCGCTCTATTGGCTTCTCCTTTTTGAGCCTGCCATTCGCGCCTTTTCAGAGCTAAAACACAAACGGTTTCACTGGCATAAGACGCGCCATGGTGTTAGTCGGCCCGCTGACCTGATATTTACGCCATTGACCAAACCCAATTATGTCCCACTCAGACGATTTGCTGATTAGTTTCATTGCCCTTGCCGTTTGTGCGGGGTTAGTTGTCTTGGGCTTTCGTCAGAACTTCAAAGAGAAAACCGAATTTCGGCGCGTGCGGCCCCCTTGGATGGGCATTGCTCTCGTCGGAATCAGTCTTGGTTTTATGATCCTTGTCCATATTGCAAATTTATTCGGCCTCGAAACAGGCCGCCGTTAGGTCGCCGTTCGGTGCGGGCAAGCGGAAGCAGCGGCTGGCCATCGCGGAGCGCAGCAAATTGATAATTAAACAGGACATGCCCGCGTGACAGTCTTCGCGATGGAAGACCAAAATAGAAAAGTGTTTTACGCAAAGACAGCATATCCGATTGTAAGACGGGCATACATATCACGCGGCGGCAGTTGTTGATACACCGGGCGGGGGTCCCGCAGTTGCGCCTCCCGGTCAGACTCGCCAGAATGGGCTCTGCATTGGTGAGATGCATCTCCCATATTGAAACAAGGTGTTTCCTACCACCCGATTTCAATCTCATCCGTCTTTCGACAGCGATTCCAACGGCCCCGAGTTTGAGTTCACAGCGGTCGTCTCTCGATGTAGAAGGTCCGGCACACACTTAGCTCTCACACCAAGCCGCTCAACCCTACCGTCTCTTGGTCGGCAAGCGAGGCCTCACCTGTCCCATGACCAAAAGAACGAGTTTAAAGATGACACAGGATTTAAAAGTAGGGATTATTCTTTTTGAATCTGCGGTTTTATGGGGGATTTGATAGAGTGAAAAGCGGGATAGTGCCTGAATCACATTTCCCAACCCTCGTGGGAAAGTCTGATATTTGCCCCTCGCATTTCCAGAAATACCAGAGGCAAAAAAACCAAATCAAAACTCCGCGCCAACAGCATGCAGCTTGGGACCATTCTTACTTAGCCAGCGTTTCGCGCCTTTCACATCATCGAAAATTTGATCGCAAACGGCCCAAAAGGCGGGGCTGTGGTTCATCTCAATCATATGAGCGCATTCATGGGCGGCGACATATTCTAAGATTTGCGGCGGCGCGCAGATGAGACGCCATGAGTAGGATATGTGGCCCTCGCCGTTTCGCGTAATGCAGCTGCCCCAGCGGCTTTCCGTATCGCGGACGGACACTTTGCCGACGCGTTTGCCAAGCTCTGCCGCGTAATGATGACTTGCAGCTTCCAGCTCGGCGCGGGCCTCACGAATAAGAAAGCGGCGCACGCGTCCGGGAAAGCTCTCTTTATCAGGACTAGGTACCACAATTTTTCGGCCGACACGGTCCACTCTCGCCCGTCCGCGCCCCGGCGGATTGACGAGGCGGAAATATTCTCCCTGATATAAAATTTCATTGCCCGGCACAAAGGGCTGCGGCGGCGGCAGGGCCTCTAATTGTACATCAATCCAATCACGTTGTTTCTGGGCAAAACTTCTCGCTTTTGCAAAGGCGCGCAGGCCCGGCACAATAACATGAACTTCGCGCGCGCTCGGTTTCACCTTAAGCGAAATCCGGCTGGCCCGTTGGGATAAGACATAAAGCACACGGGGGTCGTCCCCATCGCGCAGCGGAAAATCTAGCTTGCTAGGCTGCGCGGGCGTGTTATCGTCCGATCCTAATATAGTTTTCAGGAAACTGGCCATGTCTCTTAAATACACATCCCTTTTAAAACTCTCCGCGGCGGGAATCATTTTGTTGAGTGTGGGGGCATGTAAGGCCGCAGACAAGGGGCAAGGTGCATTGAAATCGCAAGGCATCTCCGCGCTCAATCTGTCCAAAAGCGAAGCCTCGGTTTTCGGTAAATATTTCGAAACCGAGCCTTGCGAAGTCGACGAATTAGAAGCTCTAGGCGCGCTCGCCGGACTGGGCATGGGCGAGAGCGGCGCAAATGGCCTGAGTTTCGCCTCGCGAGATTTTACAGATGGCCTCGTCTCTTACCGCGACCTTGAACTGAAAGATGACAAGGCTGGGTCTCCCGCCTTTAGCGCCAAAAAGGCCGTCTTCCATTGTCCAAGCATGGGGGATGAAGACCCCGGCTTTGCGCGGCTAGATATGACGGATGTTAGAGTTAGTGATCAGGATGCGACCTTCACCTTTGGCACTTTAAATGTTTCAAACCCCACAGATGGGGCCGCGGCGGCTATCCTTGAGGGCATGTTAGGCAAAAAATCAAATGCGCAAGGCGAGGTAGGATTTGATGCTGTCTCTCTGACGGATGTCACCCTGCAATCAAAGGAGGCGTTTGGCTCATTAGAATCGCTGTCTTGGGGCGAGTCCAGAGATGAGACAGGCAAAGGCAAAGCGGACCTCACGGTTGAAAATCTGGATGTCACAATTCCGGGGCAAAACGGCGCGCAAGATATGACAATTGACTTCAAAGGGATGAGCGCGCGAAATATGCTCATCGGCGCAAAGGTCGACCCCAGAGAGGCGCTGTCAACCAGCGGAATTGTGGAGAATGCGCTCAGCAATCTGAACGCCTTTGAAAAACCCTATGACGAGCTCATTATTGACACCCTAAAACTGGATTCAGAAGGGTTTAAAGTCGATTTTGGCGGCATTGAAGGGATTACAAGCGAAACGGGCGGCGTCATTACAACGCGCCAAAGCCTGAAACCCACGGTCATTTCCCTCAAAGAGGCGCTCGCAAATAATCCAAACTTTGCGCGAAATATGGGCATTATTAAATCCCTAGGCTTTGAAACGGTTAAGCTCTCTGGCAGCTCCGTCACCACCCTCGATAAAGGCAATGATACCTATTCCGTCTCGGATGGATTATTCGTTGTCGACGATGCTTTTGCTTTAAACTTTGAATATTCGGCAGAAGGCCTCAATGACATGTTGGCAAAAATAGCCCAGCAGGCAGAGGCGAATGAAACGCCTGAAGGTTTGGCAGCTTACGATGCCTTGCGGCTCAACGGTCTTCGGCTGACCTTAGAAGATAACTCTATTGTCGAACGGGGCTTAAAACTCGCCTCGGAAATGACAGGGCAGAATGAACAGTCCATAAAACTCGGCCTCGGCGCGGCTGTCTTTTTTGCCGCTGGCGCGGCGAAAAATGATTTGCAAGCGGAAGTCTATTCCGAAACCGTCGAAGCCTTCGCCAATTTTGTGAAGAAAGGCGGAACCCTCACGATTGAGGCCAATCCGCCGGAGCCATTCTCCATTGCCCCGCTCATTACTGGCAAAGGTGATGATATAGACCCAGGCGCGCTCGGCTTCTCCGCCTATCAAGACGGCGAAACCGAATGACCCAATAAAAATGCCAGTGGACGAGTCAACAAAAACGTGACCAAACCATGCATAGCCAAGACGTGTTGTTTGGCTTGAAAATAATCCCGCCTCGGCGCATAAAGATTTTTGTATTCCTTTAACTCTCGGAGCATCACATGAAAGTTCTGGTCCCTGTCAAGCGCGTGCTTGACTATAACGTCAAGGCCCGGGTGAAATCCGATAAGTCTGGCGTCGATCTATCCAATGTCAAAATGAGTATGAACCCATTTGACGAAATCGCCGTGGAAGA
Source organism: uncultured Algimonas sp. (assembly GCA_964576955.1). Lineage (GTDB taxonomy): Bacteria > Pseudomonadota > Alphaproteobacteria > Caulobacterales > Maricaulaceae > Litorimonas. Next base: position 13,228 of record CAZNXP010000007.1, on the reverse strand, counting down.
GGCTGTCCGCCTGCAAGAAGCGGGCACAGCAACTGAGACAATCGTGGTCTCCATCGGCCCCGCAAAGGCGCAAGAAACCATCCGGACAGGCCTTGCAATGGGCATGGACCGCGGCGTCCATGTTCAAACCGATGAGGATCTTGAACCGCTCGCTGTTGCGAAAATGCTGAAAGCTGTTGCTGAGGCGGAAGGCGCAGATCTCATTATTATGGGTAAGCAAGCCATTGATAATGATTATGGCTCTACAGGCGGCATGCTGGGAGCCTTGCTTGATTGGCCAATTGGCTCAGCGGCGAACTCTATCACGCTGGACGGAGGCGCCGTCACAGTCGTCAAGGAAGTCGATGGCGGCCTACAGACTGTGAAGCTGCAAATGCCAGCGATTGTCACATCAGATTTGCGTTTGAATGAGCCGCGCTATGCGTCTCTGCCAAATATCATGAAGGCGAAGAAAAAGCCGATTGAAGCGAAAACACCCGCAGATCTTGGCGTCGACACCGCGCCGCGCCTGAAAATTCTAAAGGTCACTGAACCCGCCGCGCGCGAAGCCGGCATTAAAGTCGAAGATGCCGCGCAGCTCGTCGATAAATTGAAAAACGAAGCAGGAGTAATCTAATGGCTGTCCTCGTTGTTGCAGAACATGATAATGCAAATCTTAAAGACGCGACCCATAAAACGGTGACCGCTGCGGCGGTTATGGGCGGCGACGTCGATGTTTTAGTAGCCGGCAAAGGCGTGAAAGACGTCTCGGCTCAAGCCGCTAAAATTGCTGGCGTTCGCAAAGTTCTCATGTGCGATCATGTGTCACTCAAACGTCAATTAGCTGAGTCCATGGAAGTTGTTCTCGTCCCGCTTATGGATGGATATGACGCTGTCCTAGCGCCAGATACGACAACCCATAAGAACTATATGCCGCGCGTCGCAGCGAAGCTCGATGTTCAGCAAATTTCCTCCGTTACGGGCGTTGAATCCGCGGATACATTTGTCCGGCCTATCTATGCGGGTAACGCCATGGCCACTGTAAAGTCTTCAGATGCAAAGAAATGCGTCACCGTGCGGACAACGGCCTTTGCTGCCGCAGGCGACGGCGGCTCTGCCTCTGTTGAAACCATTGCGGATCCAAAGGGTCCGTTCAAATCAGAATTTGTTGGCGAGGAATTGACCAAATCTGATCGTCCTGAACTTACGGCCGCGAAGACAGTTATTTCAGGCGGCCGCGGTATGGGGTCAGGCGATAACTTCAAACTTCTAGAAGGTATCGCGGATAAGCTCGGCGCAGCAATGGGGGCCTCTCGCGCCGCCGTTGATGCAGGCTTTGTTCCGAACGACTGGCAGGTCGGGCAAACAGGTAAATCCGTTGCGCCCGAGCTTTACATCGCAGTTGGTATTTCCGGCGCAATCCAGCATTTGGCCGGTATGAAAGACTCCAAAGTCATCGCGGCCATCAATAAAGATGAAGATGCGCCGATTTTCCAAGTCGCAGATTACGGCCTCGTCGCCGACCTCTTTAAGGCGCTGCCTGAGCTTGAAGCGGAATTGACCAAAGCTGGGCTCTGATCCAAGCTAAAAATACGAAATAAAAAAGCCCCGCTGCGTGACGCGGGGCTTTTCCTTTGGGAAAGAAATAAGGTTAGACCGACCAAGAACACATTATATGTTCGCCCACATTGCCCCCTAAAATCGGCCTAACCCTATTTACATGTGAGCTATTGGTAGGATGCGCCCCATTTCAGCTCACTATTAACTTATAATGCGAACGTTCCAACCAGCGTATCAATATTGAAAATTTTTCAAAAAATCAGTGAGACGTTTACTGATACGCCCCCTAATAATGCTAGCCACAGGGCGTTTCGGAACGGGCGGGGCTATGACAAAACAAAAAATCTCAATTATTGGCGGCGGCATAGGCGGATTAACGGCCGCCTATGAGCTGACCGACCCAAAGCTTAAGAACAAATACGACATAACGCTCTACCAAATGGGGTGGCGATTAGGCGGGAAATGCGCGACGGGGCGTAATCAAGCCAGAAATATGCGAATCGAAGAGCATGGAATTCATGCCTTTGCAGGGAGTTATTATAACGGCCTGACAATGATGAAATATATTTACGAGGAATTGGGCGCAGTTGATGGCCTTTTACCTGATTTCGAAACAGCCTTTGTAAAAAAATATGGGTCCTTCATGTGGGATTATAATGATAAGCAAATGAAAAGATGGCCAACGCAATACCCGAAGCTACCCTTTCATTATACTGACGCTGAGAGCTTTTATGAGGCAACACTCGGCTATAGCCATCTTTCGCGATGGATTGCCATTATGGTTCTCGTGATTTTGAAACAATCACTTCCGTCTATCAAACCTTTGGCGAAATCAGCATTCACAACGGCAGAGATGTCTTCGGTAGCTCACAACGTCCCTTCTGAAGCTGACAAATTCCTTCAAGATTTTCAAGAGACAGGACATGCTCTGCTTGAGGCGCTAGAAAAACAGGAAGGGAATTTAGAAAACGGTCTAGAGTCCATGGCCACAAAATCTAGATCCATATCAGCGAGCAAAACCCCCAACATTCCTTGGTGGCTATATAATCTTTTGTTGACCAAAACACCTCGGCCGCCAACGCATACCGATGAAGAACGACATAAAGTCAATCAGGTGGAATTCCTAAAAACACTGCTAAGAGGCGTAAGGGATGACGAGCTCGCGACAAAAGGATTTGCGAGCATTGATGATGTCGACTTTGATGATTGGCTTGTCAAACATGGAGCAAGCCCGGAGTTGATGAGGTCACCTCTCGTGACATTAAATATGTTTGTAACCTATCAGTTTCCCAAGGGGGACTTGTCGGGCAAACCTGTGATGAGCGCGAGTAGTTTCGTTCAATGGACCTTGCGGACAGCCAGCTATCTTGGCGCGCCATTTTACCTATTTGAGGCCGGCACAGGAGAGACGCTTCTCTCTCCGCTTTACCGTTTGCTTGAAAAGCGCGGTGTTAAATTTGAGTTTTTTCACGAACTCACGGATATTACACTGAGTTCAAATCTTAAGACGGTGCAACAGCTGCAATTTAATGTTCAAGCGACACCCAAAACAGCCCCTTATGATCCCTTTATCAGGGTAAAAACTTTGGATTGTTGGCCGAGTGAACCCCTTTGGAGCCAACTCGAAAACGCTACAGCCCTTAAAGGCAAAGACTTCGAAGCGCCTCATGGCGTAAAGGGTAGCGTAAAAACCCTTTCGGTCGCGCAAGATTTTGACAGCGTCATTTTGGCCATTCCCCCACGCGCCACACTCGTCAGTGCGCCCTCTCTGATTGCCCAGGATTCGAATTGGTCGACCCTAAAAGACATGGCCGTGACAGCCACACAATCTATGCAGCTCTGGTTAAACGACGACATAGAGACATTGACCCAATATACGGATACCTTCTTTGTCGCAGGGAATTACCGCTCTGGGATGCATGGTATGGCTGAGTTTGAAAATATCCTTCAATATGAAGATTGGTCCAATATGGACACGCCTCCGAAAGGACTTGTCTATTTTAGCGGCGTTATGACCTCCCCTCATAAAACAGGAGATATGACTGTCCGGCAGTTAGGAAATATGAAAGCGCGAAATACCGCAGGCACTATGCTTATCTCATCAGGTGAAGAGGTCTTTCAAGGCGCCCAAAATCCAGTTCCGACAACCATTCCTTATGGCTTTGATTTCGCCGCGCTCTATCCTGCAACGATTACAGAAACCGGCCAGGACAGGTTGTCGTCCCAATATACCCGCGGAAACCTTGTCCCTTCGGAACTCTACACACAATGTCCTCCAGGAACAAAGTCTTTAAGGATAGACCCTTTGACGCCACCGCAGACGAATATGACAGTCGCGGGTGATTGGGTTGATACACGTTTAAATGTTGGATCTGTTGAAGGTACAATTATCGGCGGGCGTCTGGCCGCCTGCTATTTAGAACCAAGCCTCGACCCCAACTTAATTATGGGAATTCAATTATAGAATTTTGTTTCGTCTTAGGCCTCATATGCGTTGATTTAGGGTAACGAGTCAGTAACATAGCTCCTGATAGCTCATGGCGCGTGAGGGAGGCCAATGGATTCTAATCCATTATTTATTAGACTATACGGCGACTTTGTATTCGAAAAAAACTTAAACCACCCCTTAAGTTTTAAATCTCGAAAAACAGAAGCGGTCCTCCTTGCACTCGCATTAAACCGCGAAGCTGGGGCATCAAGAGATATGTTGTGCGGTCTTCTCTGGCCGGATTTAACCCAAGACCGCGCGCGCGCAGGATTGCGGCAAGCCCTCTCCCGTATTCGCAGTCTTGATCCAGATATCATGATAGAACCAAAACGCGGCTGGTTATGTTTATCTGAGAAAACAGTTCAATGTGATTTCTGGACCTTAACAGATGATTTGAAGATTAAGGAAAATCCAAACATCGCGATACCGCAAGGCGAGTTTCTAAACCACTACCCCCGGTCGACAGATCTGTTTTCAGATTGGGTGGAAACGCAAAAACGCTACATAATTTCTGATCTGCAAAAACTCGCTTTTACGGCGATTAGCGATTCAAGCCTTTCAAAGTCAAAGCGCGAAAGTGCATGCGAGTTCGCTTTGCAAATGGAACCGACCGAGGAAAAAGTGGTCACCCATATACTCGAATTCTGCAAATCTGAAAAAAACGAAGCGCTCTACAGATCAACCCATGCGCTTTACTGCCGTAAGCTGGAAACTGACCTGAATTTGAAGCCAAGCCTATCTTTCACACAAAAATTTCCAAAACAATTACCAACCATTGACGTGTCATTGGAGCACGCTGAAAACAAAACACCCGTTTTGGCCATTATTGAAAAATTTCAAGTTCGCGGAAATAATCCGGACCATGCTTATCTTGGCGAAGCCTTACCGGATGATATTATAACCCATCTTGCAAGGCAGAACTGGTTTGACGTCCAGATAAAAGACCTCTCTTGGCCAGAAAAGCCCGCCAATGTAACAATTGCAGAGACGGGACATGATGAGCATAGCTACTGGCTATATGGAACAATCCATGTCCATAAAGATATGATAGAGGTCTCGGTACGTCTCACCCACGGCGCAAGTGAACGGGTTGTTTGGTCAGAAGTTTTTGAAGAAAAATTCTCAAATTTAATGAGTATTCGGCGGCGAATTGTTGACGTCATTTCAGAACATCTGACGACCAAAATGGTCGACTCATTATCGGAGTCGGTTGCCACAGGCATAGATGACATACCCGTAGGCGTTTGGTCAGCAACCATGCAGGCCCGGCATCTTTTTTGGCGGACGTCTTACGAAAATAATGAAAAAGCGATCGCTTTGTTGGAACCTATCTTAAACATGGACAATCCTCCTATTTCTGCTCTCGTCATCAGTACATTCACGCGGTTGTTAAAAGTCTGGTCGATTTGGTCTCAGGATTTGGATTCGGAAATGAAGACCGCCATCCAAACCTCTGAAAAAGCGGTTCGGCTGCATCCAACTGATCCTTGGGCTCACTTTGCGCTGGCAACCTGCTACGGCGCCATACGGCAGGCAGATAAGGCAGAAAGAACAATAGCGCGGGCCTTGAGTTTACATGATAGCTTTGCAGCGGCGCTAGGGCTCCGCGGACATATTCGGGTTTTTTCTGGTAAACTTGAAACGGGGACTGAGGATTTAAAAAACTCCTTGGCGCTAAACGCCTTAGATCCGCATTACGGCATTTGGCAAAATAGCGTGGCGATTGCCGCTTTCCTGCGCCGTGATTATTCAGAGGCGTTAGAATGGGTCAATAAGGCCATTTCGACAAATAGCTATTGGATGCAAAACTATGTTGTGTTGACCTGTGTTTATCACGAATTGGGTGATTGCCCGGAAGCGGCGATACATTTTAATAAGTTGAAAAAAATCGCGCCAAAATTTTCGCGAGAGAACTGGCTCTTTAGCCATCCTTTCACACATAGGCCAAGTCAGGATAGGTTTCAAAAAGCGCTGGAAGCCTACGGCTTCTAGATATAGCTGCCTGCCTGAGCTTATATCTGTTTTAAAGCCGCGCTTTCTATAGCCTCTTCGGGCGCTGTCTCCCCGCGTATCTCCGCTATGCGCTGAGACTCTTTGGTAATTGGACCACCTACAGGGCAAATGGATTGCGCAAAACCATGCAAAGTATTCGTCAAATTATCTGGTACAAGCGAATATCGAATGAACTGACCTTTGCGTTCCCGCCGCACTAATCCCGCATTTTCTAAAACCGACAAATGTTTCGAGAGTGACGGTTTACTCATCTCAAACCGCTCGGCTATTTCGCCCGCCGTCATTGATGTCGCAGAAAGATAGGCAAGAATCCGTCTACGCGGAGTGGAGGCTAGGGCAGCGAAGACTTTTTCCATGTGTATTTTTATCCATAAAATTATATTTAACTAATTGACTAAATATCTAAATTTATATATCAGACTGTTAGCTTATTAGCTAAATATACGATTCTGATACACTTAACAAGGGAGAGCCTCATGCTCGGTTTCACTTATCTCGCCTATATTTTCGTCAGCTTAGGCATAACTATATGGGTTGGGCGTACACTTAACCGAAATGGACGAATTTTCCTCTTGGAGAATTACGCAGGCAAACCTCAACTTGCTGACGCTATCAATCAAATGCTGCTCGTTGGGTTTTACCTCATCAATATCGGATATATCGCCTATACAATGCGCATCCGCGGGACTGGCCCAGCAGATTGGGCGCAAGGATTAGAATTTTTGAGCACAAAAATCGGAGCCATGGCGATTGTCTTGGGCGTTATGCATTTCGGGCTCATGTTCGCTCTGCAAAGTTACGCGAATGCTGCTACCAAAAAAATAGATAGGACGACAAATTATGTACAAACGGGCAAACCTGTTAGTTAAACAAGGGTCGTGAGAGTTGTCTCGGTTCGCGTGCCGAGACTTTCACCTCGTCTCACAACACAATAAAAAAGCCTTCCGCACAAAGATTGCGGAAGGCTTTATAATTTAAACGGACGCGCCGCTATTATGATTCAATGATGACGGGGATTGCCACGCCGTAGCGATAGACGAGCAGGCGGGCCCTGCCCTTAGCTTCGGTGATAAGGCGGTCACAAACATGTTTCGTCGTCACGAGCTCATTATTAATTTCGCCAATAATATCGCCGACTTGCAAGCCAGCTTTAGCCGCCGGGCTGGCGTCTCTGACCCGCTCAACATAAATGCCTGAAACGCCCCGCGGAACATTATCTTCGGAGGTTGCGCGGCGTAGCGATACGCCTAGCTGCTCAAGACTTTCAACGACAGGCGCTTTAAAGGCCGTAATGGCAATATCGACATTTTTCTCAACGCCGTTTTCGCGCACATAGGTAAATTCATAAGGTTTTCCAGGTGTCGCGACCCCAATCCACGCCCGCAAGGCGCTGGGAGATTTGACCTTACGGCCATCAAAATGCGTGACCACATCACCGGATTGCAGGCCCGCGCCAGCGGCGGCGCTTTCAGGGCGGACGCTGGCCACAAGCGCGCCGTCCCAATGATTTATCCCGACGGCTTCTGAGGCTTTTTCGCTCACGCGCGCCATTTCAATACCCACTGAACCACGCCGAACTTCACCGTTTTCAATGATCTGATTAGCCACTTGGAACGCCATCATAGACGGAACAGAAAACCCAATCCCATTGCTGCCGCCGCCCTTACTCAAAATCGCGGTATTCACGCCGACAAGGCGGCCTCGGCTATCGAGAAGCGGACCGCCAGAATTGCCGGAATTAATCGCAGCATCTGTTTGAATAAAGTCCTGCAATTTCTCGCCTGAGCTAGAGCGCCCTAATCCGCTTATTACGCCAAGAGAGAGTGATTGCTCTAGCCCCAGCGGGTAACCGACGGCAAAAACAACATCGCCGACACGCAGATTATCTGAATTGGCCGTTTGGACAGCTCCCACACGTAAATCATCGGCTTGAACCACCGCAATATCCGTTGGCGTATCTAGGCCGACGAGCTTTGCTTCAATTGTGCGCCCGTCAGGCATATTGACTAAAACGCCGTCGCTGCCTGCCACAACATGGGCATTGGTAATGACATAGCCATTTTCGGCGTCAAAAACGGCGCCTGACCCAATCCCGCTTAAGCCGACTTTGCCTTCATCATTTCTTTTCACGGTGCCAATACGGACAATGGAGGGCAATACGCCGTCCAAAGTATCCGCAAAGCTCAGCACATTGCGCGAGTTATCTATTTGTGAAAGTGACTGATTTGATTTGGCCAATGTCGTCGTTTCACAGCCCGTCATTAAGGAGAGTGTAAAAACACCTATAGCAATAGACTTGAAAAAATGTGGCATGAAACGTCGTCCTACAGCTGAGGGCTTATTTAAATTGGAGTATGGTCTACACGAATACGGCCGTAGCGGAAATAACGAATTTGTTTTTAAAATTCATGCGCTCTGTTGTGAGATGCCCCTCGAATAAGCGATTATAATAGGTTAGACGGATAGCATGACCCGTATCCTCCTGCTGACCACCGCCCTTTTATTTACATCCTGCAAAGGGGTTGACGCGCCGTCCGCTAACAACGCGCAAAGCTTGAATATCGCAACGACCCCTGCACCCAAAACGGGCATGGTGGCGGCGGCTAATCCTTTGGCAACCGAAGCCGGCCTGAAAATCTTACGCGAAGGCGGCTCAGCCGTGGACGCCGCCATTGCCGTGCAAGCCACGCTAGGTTTGGTGGAGCCGCAATCTTCGGGTTTGGGCGGCGGCGCCTTCATGGTGCTTTACGACCCGAAAACCGCGAAGGTCTGGGCCTATGACGGGCGTGAAGAAGCCCCCTCAGGGGCGACGGCAAGGATGTTCTTAGATGCAGAAACGGGCAATCCTCGCCGTTATTTTCAGCGCGTTGGCTCTGGCCAATCTACAGGCACACCCGGCGCAGTTGTTATGCTTCACCGCGCCCATCAAGATTACGGAAAATTAGACTGGGGCTCGCAATTAGAAGGCTCCATAAAACTCGCAGAAGAGGGCTTTCGCGTGAGCCCCCGCATGGCAAGCCTCGTCCAACGCATGGGGCCTTATATTCTAAAAAATGATCCGGATGCGCGAGAGTATTTCTTCTTAGAAAATGGTGACCCTATCCCTGACGGTTTCCTGCGAGATAACCAGCCTTACGCTGACACTTTGCGCGCCATCGCGAAAAATCCGCGCGCCTTATTAGAAGGCGACATCGCTGCCGATATTGTCACAAAGGTCAATCAAGACCCCTTTCCCGGCACATTAACATTGGCCGATATGGCCAAATATGAGCCGCGCAAAGCCGAAGCCCTCTGCACCACATACCGGGCGCATCTAGTTTGCGGGGCGCAGCCGCCTGCTAGCGGAGGCATTGCGGTGCAATCTATTCTCGGAACTTTAGAGAATTTCGACATGACGGCCGCAGGCAATAGTGCCGAGGGCTGGCATCTCTTTGCCGAAGCGAGTTTCCTCGCCTATGCCGACCGCGATAAATATGTTGCAGATAGCGCCTTTGTTGAGGTTCCTGCCAAGCAGATGCTGGACAAGGAATATCTAAAAAGCCGGGCCGCCCTCATCCGTCCAGATGCCCGGATTGAAAATGTAACGGCTGGCAATCCTGCTGGCTTTGCGCGCGGCACAGACGCAACGCCGGATAATCCGGGAACCTCCCATTTTACCATCGTCGACAAAACGGGATTGACCGTCTCTGTAACAACAACCGTCGAAGGGGCCTTTGGTAGTCAGCGCATGGTTCGCGGCTTTCTTTTGAATAATCAGCTCACGGATTTCTCCGCGCGAGATAAAGACGCTGACGGCGTTTTGATTGCAAACCGCGTTGAGCCGGGCAAACGCCCGCGAAGCTCCATGAGCCCGCATATTGTTTTTGCCCCCAATGGAGAGTTTCTCTTTACGACAGGGTCGCCGGGCGGAAATTCCATCATCGCCTATACGGCGAAAACCATCGTCGGCATCATCGATTGGAACCTTTCCCCGCAAGAGGCGATTGAACTACCCAATGTCATCGGGCGAAATGGCTCGCTGCGATTAGAAGCGCAAAACTTACGCAATGCGGAGACGGATGAATTGGACCGCGGCGCGGGCGCAAAAGAATTTGGCATGAAAGAGGAAATCGTCTCAGCGCTGGAAGGGCTTGGACATAAGGTGCGCCGATCTAGAGGCGAGATTTCCGGCTTGCATATCATCTACCGCCAGGAAGACGGTCAGCTTATCGGCGGGGCGGACCCGCGCCGCGAAGGCACAGCTGCCGCGCAATAAACCTACTCGGTTAGGGGCAATGTCAGCAAAAAGCGCGTCCCGCTTTCATCTGAAGACATCAAGTTCAAATCTCCGCCTTGGGCTTTCGCGAGTTCTTTTGAAATAGATAATCCAAGGCCCGTTGATTTCGTATTGGCATTATGGGCCTGCGCGCTGGAAAAGGCTTGAAATAGGTTTTCTTTCGCCCGCTCTGGCAGGCCTGGCCCCGTATCGGAAATACGAATTTCCGCGAGGCCATCCCGAATTTCAGCATTGACTTGCAGCCTACAATTCGGAGCATCGTGAGCCATCATGGCCTGCGCCGCATTGCGGAAAAGGTTGTGAAAAATACGGTAAGCGTGATCGGGATCGGTTTGGACCATAAGGTCCGTCGGAATGACGTTCCGAAACTTCGTCCCCGGAAACTGCGCAATGACATCCGCCGCAGCTTCGCCGGCTGTAAAGGCGATGCGTGTATCTTGAATTTGCGGGTCGGCCGTCTCGGCTTTGGAATAAGACAACACATCTTCCGTTAGGCCAATGCCGCGTTCGACGGTGCGCGTTAACCGCTCGCCCATATCCGCCATTTTCTCATCTGGGTTCATGGATAAGCGATCAGAAATGAGAAGCGCGGACGTCAAAACATTCCGAAGGTCGTGGTTGATTTTAGCCACCGCTAATCCCAGTCCAGCCAGCCGTTCGCGTTGGCGAAATGCGGCGCGCTGCGATTGCTTCATATCTATAAATTCGCGCTCTAACTGCCCGATTTCATCTTGACGTTTGGGTCGATTTCTTTTCGGGCGTTGCCGCTCCGGGTCGACGCGGAACGCTGTCATATCTTCGGCTAAGTCTTTGACGGGCCGAATAATCATAGCGGACATTGACCAGTAAATCAGGCTCCCCGTTATAATCGCAATCATCAATGAAAGCCAAAAAATGCGCTTGAGAAAATCCACCAATTCCGTGCGCAATTTCTCCCGCGGAATAAGGAGCTCTAAGGCGTCCTGCCCCTCAACAGGACTATTGGCTTTGATCATTAGGATTTCTTGGCCATTTGAGAAAATATCTTGAAACGGCGCAATCAAGGACGGGATTCGCGCAGGTTTTTGCAAATCAATGCTAACAAAAGTTCCAATATCACTTGGCGGCTCACCCAAGACGAGCTCTGTCATACCGTCACGTTTCGCCGCCATAAGCAGCACATCCGTATCGGCCATAAATTGTTTGGTCAGGGGCTCGGAGGCCTCATAATCTGGCACGCCCGTTAGAGCCAAGGCGAGCAAACCCGCTTGTTCCGCCCGGTCTGAGAGCCAATTCTGTCGAGAGAAAGCCGCGGACGGCACAAAAATAACCATCTCTGCCAGCATAACGAAACCAATCGTTAGCAAGAGCAGCTTTGAGGACAGCCGCCGAGATATAAACCCGTCAATCATGTTGCGTCTTTACATCTCAGCGATCAAAATGCCTAGTGGCAAGTTTCGGCTATTGGAATTTAGCCCAGAACTTAGCCGCTTTTTTAGCTTTAGATTTAGGCCCAAACAGAGCCTCCGTATAAAGACTAGATGAGGCCCGTTTCACGGCCTCGGAGCGCGATGGATAGGGCGATATAATTTGCGCTAAAGTCGAAACTTTCAGCTTGCCTGTCATCGCGACCGACAACATGTGAATGGTCTCACCTGCGAAATCACCAATGATAGACCCGCCAAGAATTTTGTCTTTTTTACCGACAATAATTTTCACGCCGCCTCTTGTGGAACGCTCAGCAATGCCGCGATCATTTTCGTCAAAATGGAATTCCGCAACTTTGACAACATCTCCATATTGCTCACGCGCTTGCGCCTCGGTCATGCCGATACTCGCCAGCTCAGGTTCTGTATAAACGGCGGCGGGCATGCGGTTTGTCTCAGCAGAAGAGAAACCTTTATTCAGGCCTTGCGGGAGCAAGAAGAAATTCTTGAACAGCTGACCCGCATGAAATCCTGCAATATGGGTCATACCGCCCTTGCCTTTGGCGACGTCGCCAGCCGCATAGACTTTCTTATTTGATGTCCGAAGATTGTCATCTGTCTCGATGCCGCGCCTATCATATGTAATGCCTGCCTCTTCTAAGCCGAGGCCTTCAACAACAGGTGCGCGACCTGCGGCGACGAGTAAGTGAGAGCCTTTTATGACGGTTCCATCTTCCAATTCGATTTCAACACCAGATTTCGTCTTGCGGACCTCTTTCGTATTGGCAGGGGCATGGAATGTGACCCCTTCATCTTCTAAGGCCTTCACAAGGACTTGCGCATGTTCAGGTTCATTACGGCCCAATGGCGGCGCGATATCAATGATAGTGACTTCCGCGCCTAAGCGGCGGAAGGTTTGGCCCATTTCAAGACCAATCGGACCGGCCCCGATGACGAGCAAGTGAGATGGGAATGTATCAAGGCTGAAAATATTCTCATTGGTCGCATAATCGACCGTGTCCAAACCCGGAATAGGCGGAGCGGAGGCGCGGCTACCGACGGAGATAACAAAACGTTTTGCACGGACACGCGTGGTTTCAGATTCTACCGTATTGGCGTCAACGAATTTTGCATATTCGGTGATAACGGTCGCGCCTAAACCTTCGAACCGTTCCACGGAATCGACAGGGGCGATGGTCTCGATAACATCTTTAACATGGGCCTTTACAGCCTCCCAATCGACCGTCGGTTCGACAGCTTTGATACCAAATTTTTCACCGGAACGCAGTGATTGCGCCACTTTACCGGCTTTCAAAATAGCCTTTGACGGCACGCACCCGTGGTTGAGGCAATCTCCGCCCATTTCCGCGCCCTCAAATAAGAGGACATTGCGGCCAAGCATGGCGGCTCCGGCTGTCATAGACAGGCCTGCTGAGCCTCCGCCGATCACGCAAAGATCGACGTCATATTCAGTTTTATTCGTAGACATAGTTTTTCTCTCTGAGC
>CAZNXP010000006.1:0-19623 GCA_964576955.1 uncultured Algimonas sp. | reverse complement strand
CCTGCCAGACCGCATAGCTTTGAGAAAGCGGGTCTCTGCCGCCTCATGACCTAAAAGCGAGTAGACTTCACGTGGATGCGGACACCCATCGGCTCTATCAGCTTCCGGTAAGGCTTCGGCGTTCTCTACAACCCGCAATCAAGCCCCCAATTTTCCAGCCAATTCTGGAAATTGCTTTGTGATGGCAAATAAAATTCGGTTTTGAACATTGCCCCGCGTGCCATCAGCATCGACAGTCTTGATGCGGTCCGGGTTTTCGTCGGCAATTTCGAGGAAAGCTGTTCGAAGTGTTTTATGGAAATCTAGCCCAGCTGCATCAAACCGGGTTAACTGCTCACCGCGGGTTTCCACACGCTTTTGCGCCAAGACAGGGTCCATATCAAAAAGGATGGTGAGATCGGGCTTAAACCCATTCATAACAACAGAATGCAGGCTTTTCACTTGGTCAGCGCCTAAGCCTCTCGCATGACCTTGATAGGCTAGGCTTGAGTCTGCAAAACGATCTGAAATTACCCAAACGCCGCGCTCTAAGGCGGGTTTTATCAATTTCTCAACATGGTCCAAACGGGCGGCATACATAAGCAAGAGTTCCGTCATGCCGCTCCAACGATCCGACGTGCCTTCTAAAACCAAGTCGCGAATGGCTTCAGCGCCAAATGTACCGCCGGGTTCACGTGTTTGCAGCGTTTCTATCCCAGCTTTTTCTAAAGCTTCGGCCAGCAAAGACGCCTGCGTGGATTTTCCAGCCCCTTCGCCGCCTTCAAAAGTAATAAATTTTCCGCGGTTCATTTTAACCCCTGATATTCGCTAAAAGGCCGGTCCAGGCCCGTGCTAATAACCCTTTACGCTTCACATCTTCCGTTGCGACAAGGTCATATGTTTCATCTGGACGCCCAGGCAAAGAGATTTTTAGCTCCGCGACGAGGTCACCTTTAGCGATTGGAGCTTTTGCCGCAGTATAAATAATCTCTGATTTCACTTTTTTTCTATCAGCTATCAGAAGACCTTTCTGAATATCTTCTGTCAATGCAACGCCAACTGAGGGCGTCTTCCCCATATAAACATCTACCTTTCCCAATACATCACCCTGACTGTGCAGTTTAAAAATATTAAATTGCGTGAAAGCTGCTTCCATTAAAGAGGTTGCAACATTACGCCGTTCTGCTTGGCTCGCGAGACCGTTTATGACGATAATCCGTCTGTCATCGCCCCGTTTCGCTGATCCCACTAAGCCATAACCTGACGCTTCTGTACTTCCGGTTTTCATACCATCCGCCCCGGCAAATCGTCCAAGTAGCGGATTTCGATTGCTTTGTTTGATACCATTCCAAGTGAAGTCTTTAATGCCATAAAGTGAGTAATACTCAGGAAAGGTCTCAATTTGATTTTGCGCTAAGCGTGCCAAATCCAATGCACTAATTTTATGATCTGGATGGGGCCATCCTGTTGCATTTTTAAATGTAGCGGTGGAGAGGCCCAATTGTCTCGCTCTTTCGGTCATACGTACCGCGAAAGCGTCTTCTGAACCCGCCATACCTTCAGCCAGCACAATACAAGCGTCATTTCCCGACTGTACAATGACACCCATCAAAAGATCACCGACCGAGACTTGAGACTTTTCTTTCAAGAACATTGTAGAAGACCCTGATTTCACACCGCCGCGGCGCCACGCATCTGCACTGACTCTAAATTTTGTTTCAGGGGTGAGAGACCCATTTCTAAGTGCATCAAAGACGAGGTCAGCTGTCATAATTTTTGTCATGGAGGCTGGAGCAATTGGCTGCCGAGCCTCTTTCTCATATAATACTTCACCGGTAGCTGCATCAAGAATAACAGCGTGAGGGGCCTTTGTATCAAACCCAGACTGCCCATGGGCTGGCATCGATAGGAAGAGGAGAGTAGTCAAAAAAGATATTGGGCGAAACACAGTGGCATAACCTCAAGTACGAATCAAAACGGGACGCCCTTTAAAGGACGTCCCATTTGGTCGCACGGAGATATGTCAATCGCAAGGCAAGTGCTGCGATTCTGGCGCTTATTTTGTTTGAAGACGTTGGCGTATTAATTCTGCGCGTTCACCTTCATATTTTGCAACGTGAATAGGGCCTTTGATTGTCAATGTAATTTGGCCATCTGGTTGACCTTGCGAACCGCCAATTGCTTGTGGTGCAGTTGGGTTTACTGGCGCCGCAGGCACAAAAGGTGCGGGCGCTGGGGCTGGAGCTGGCGCTGAGTAAGGAATGGACGGTGCGGGAGCCGGCTGTGGTGCTGGCGTATATGTTGGAGCTTCGACATATTCTTCGGCAGGACGAGAAAGTTCTACAGGGGGACGCACAGGTGCGCGGTTAGCCGCCATAGGGTCCGCAGGGCCAGCATATTGGACTCGGACCTGTCCCAACCCTGTTATGCCAAGAGCTTGCGCTGAAGCTTTCGAAAGATCGATAATGCGATCGCCGACAAATGGGCCACGGTCATTCAGACGTACCATCAGAGATTTGCCGTTCTCAACATTTGTAACAAACAACATGGAATTCAACGGCAGCGTTTTGTGAGCCGCCGTGATATCGTTCATATCATACGTCTCACCGGTTGCCGTCGGTTTTCCGTGGAATTTATCGCCGTACCAAGACGCAACACCTGTCACATCATAGTCAGGTTGATGCTTTGGTGTATAGGATTTCCCCATAATCGTATAGGTCTTACCAACCCGTTGGTGCTTATAGAGGTCCCGATCAACGCTCGCTTGATCAAACTGTTGGGTTTGAGGACGCGGAGTCGGTAGCGGCTGTGCCGGGATATAACTATCCGGCAATGATTGCGAAAAAGGTGTTCTCGGGGTACTTGGTGTCGTAGATAGTGACGCATATTTTGCAGCGCCCTCTCCTACTTTATATGTGATCGGTGCCGCTCTAACGGACTTATTCACACTGGTGCTAGTACAGGCCGTTGTACTCAAACCTAATAGTGCGGTCGCTAAACCCATCATTAATAGTTTCATATTGACCATTAGAGTCACCCTTTATTCTGTGCGCCACAATGAGAACAAAAGACTTTCAAACGATACGTTATCAAGTCATCCATCCCTGTTCTATGTTTGGTAACCTAAACGAGCAGCCTTAAATCCAAGTTCGGAAACACAGCTAACGTACCCTCAAAATTCACGGTATCTGAAAGGTTAACAAAACAAGCTCATAGAAAGGCTTGAACACAAATTGAATCCGTCATATGGCGCGCTCCGTTGACCTTTTGAAATGTCTTCCAGCTTTTGCGGGCGGGTGGCAGAGTGGTTGAATGCACCGGTCTTGAAAACCGGCATGGGTGCAAGCCCATCGGGGGTTCGAATCCCTCCCCGCCCGCCATTTAAGCTAATATCACATGACATGTATTTTTTAGTTGAAGTGTCGTCGGGTTACTGTATTAGCACGTTAACACAATGGCACGCGATAAAACAAATCTTACCCTGGAAACGGCCCTCGCTCGTTTAGATGACGAAGGCTCTATTAAGGCTTTTTTGATAGATCTTTGTACGCCAGCTGAACTTCGCGCCTTAAGGGAACGCTGGCACGTTGCTCAAATCCTGAATGAAGGCGAGAAGTCTTACCGGGACATACACGCTGAAACTGGCGTCTCAACCACGACAATTGGCCGTGTTGCGCGTTTTTTGAAAGATGAACCCCACGGGGGATATCGGGCTGTTCTCGACCAGAAAGACAAATCATGAGCGATCGTCTACGCATTGCCTTGCAAAAAAAAGGACGCTTAGCTGAAGACAGCTTTGCCCTTTTGAAGAATTGCGGCTTACGGTTTTCTATTCGTGGCGGAGGGCTTCTTGCGCGGGTAAAGAATTTGCCAATCGACCTGCTTCTCGTACGAGATGATGATATCCCTTCATTTGTTGCTAATAATGCGGCTGACATTGGTATTGTAGGTGAAAATGTCCTCGTTGAAGAACAGCTGACGTCCAAATCAAACCTCGACGCCGAGATTACCATGCGTCTCGGGTTTTCACGTTGCAAACTTTGTCTTGCGGCCAGTGACGGCGGGCAGGTGCAAACCGCTAAAGACTTAAACGGCACAAGAATCGCGACGACATATCCTGGTGTAACCGCGCGTTTCTTAGTAAAATCAGGCCTTAACGCTGACCTTGTAGAGATGAAAGGTGCGGTGGAACTCGCGCCTTCCATTGGTATTGCAGAGAGCATTTGTGATTTGGTGTCATCTGGTGCGACCTTAGAAGCGAATGGCCTAACCGCCTTTGAGACAATTTTGGAAAGTGAAGCCGTCCTTATTCAATCCGGCCGTAAACTTTCTTCAGACAAAGCCGATATTCTTGAGAAACTCATGAATCGCATTGACGGTGTCATAAAATCTGCGGGCTCCAAATATATAATGTTAAATGCGCCAAAAGATGCCGTTTCAAAAATCACAAGCCTTCTACCAGGCTCGGATGCGCCGACAATCATGCCTCTCGCCGGAGATGAGAACCTCGTTGCCATTCAAGCTGTGTGTAGAGAAACGGTATTTTGGGAAACCTTAGAAGGGCTGAAAGCGCTTGGCGCGCGCTCAATTCTTGTCCTCCCCATCGAGAAGATGATGGGCTAATGCGCCGTTTCGTTTGGAAAAACCTAGGCGAAGAAGCCCGAGGACTCGCGCTTGCGAGACCGCAGACAATTTCAGATAACTCGTTGAACGCGGGTGTTCAGGAAATTTTGTCTGATGTTCGCCAAAATGGCGACGAGGCCCTTAACCGCCTCACCCAAAAATTTGATGACGTCGTCGTGGACGCCCTTGAACTTCCTAAGACAGACTTAAAGGCAGCTTGGGACGCCCTTCCCCCGTCTGATCAAGCCGTCATTGAACGGGCGCGCCGCAACATTAAACTCTTTCACGAGGCGCAAATTCAAGGACCCATTGAAGTTGAAACTGAACCCGGCGTGGTGTGCCAGCGGATTTCGCGCGCCATTGAAACCGCGGGGCTCTATGTGCCGGGCGGCACGGCTCCGCTTGTATCTACACTTCTTATGCTAGCAGTCCCTGCGCAAGTTGCGGGCGTTCAGAACCGAATTGTCGTAACGCCGCCTAGTAAAGACGGACGCGTAAACACAACAATATTAGCGGCGGCCTACCGATGTGATGTTAGCCGCCTGTTTGTTGTTGGCGGCGCGCAGGCTATTGCAGCTTTAGCTTACGGGACCGAAACCATTCCAAAATGCGACAAAATTTACGGCCCAGGTAATTCTTGGGTCGCGGCGGCGAAGTCCTTGGTCGCCCAAGAGACTGGCGGCCCTGCAATCGATCTTCCTGCAGGCCCTTCAGAAGCCATGGTCGTGGCCGACAATGCTGCTGACCCAATTTTTGTAGCCTCAGACCTTCTTAGCCAAGCCGAACATGACACTGTGGCTCAGGTTGTCTGCGTGGCCACGTCCTCTAAAGTCGCAGAAAGCATTGAAGCGGAACTAGAGAAACAAATCGCAGAGCTGCCCCGAGAAAAAATTGCACGCGCATCGCTAAAGCACGGACGTATGATTATTGCTGAAGAAAGAGCCGATATTATCGACATCATAAATCGATATGCGCCAGAACATTTGGTTGTCCAACTGCGCGACCCTGACACCTATGTCGGCGCTATCCGCAATGCGGGATCCATTTTTCTTGGCCCCTGGACACCAGAAAGTGTTGGCGATTATGCAAGCGGGACGAACCACACATTGCCGACAAATGGAGCCGCCAGAGCTTATTCAGGCATCACGCTAGAAAGCTTCTTGAAATATATGTCTGTTCAAAAACTCACAAAGCAAGGCCTGAAACGATTAGGTCCTGCGGTGGAGAGACTCGCTGAAATGGAAGGCCTAGAGGCCCATAAACGCGCCGTAAGCCTTCGGCTGGAGACGCTGTCATGACGAATTGGCCAAATTCCATCGCACGGCAATCCGTCGTTGATATGATTCCTTATTCAGCACGCGGCGGCGCAACAAACGCGCTTCACCTTGACGCAAATGAAAACCCCTATGCCCCGCCGCCCGTCGTTGGTGCTGCCGAATATAACCGGTATCCCGCCCAACAACCCACAGCTTTGGTTGACCGTCTTGCTGGACTTTACGGCGTATCGCCCGACTATCTCATGGTTGGACGGGGTGCCGATGAAGGAATTGAATGTCTGCTTCGGGCCTTTTGCGAAGCGGGCGAAGACAGTATTCTGACCTGCTCGCCAACATTTGGTTATTATAAAACCTGTGCAGATATACAGGGCGCGGGTGTTGTAGATGTACCGCTCTCCGCTTCATATGAATGGGACGTGCCCGCGATTAAAAAGGCTGCCAAAGCTGACGCCGTGAAAATGGTCTTCCTGTGTACGCCAAATAATCCGACAGGAAATAGCCTGAAACGCGACGTCATTTTAGATATTTGTACAAGCCTGCCCGAAACATTAATCGTTGTCGACGAAGCCTATATTGAATTTTCGTACCGAGAGAGTCTCGCGGATAAAATTGGCGACGTTAAAAACCTTGTCGTCCTACGAACTTTATCAAAAGCCTATGCGCTTGCAGGCGTACGCGGAGGGGCCGTATTGGCACATCCGTCCGTTATTGCGCTCCTAATCAAAGTCTTACCACCCTATCCGATTGCACGTCCAGTAGAGAGCGCGATTTTAAATGCTCTCGCACCATCGGCCATGGCCGTCCACGCCCAGCGGTTAGAAGAGACGGTTTCAGAAAGACAGCGTTTATCCGATGGGCTCGCAAAATCAGAGTTTGTTGAAACTGTCTATCCATCCGATACAAATTTCATTTTACTTGAAATCAATAATGCGGACGCACTTTTTAAACGCCTGCAACAGTTCAATGTAAAAATCCGTGATTACCGTTCCACAATAGGCCGCGTACGAGTGTCAGTCGGGTCACCAGATGAGAACACAATCGCCCTGCAAGCTTTTGGCGTCGCAAACCCCATAGACCGTAACGACAGAATTGGTGAAATGTTCCGAAAGACTAAGGAGACGGATATTTCTGTCCGTGTGAATTTGGACGATGCCTCACAAACAAAAATCGAAACGGGCATCGGGTTTTATGATCACATGTTAGAGCAAATTTCCAAACATGGCGGCATGGGCCTCACATTATCCTGCGAAGGTGACCTCCACATCGACGCGCATCACACGGTCGAAGATACCGCTCTGGCTTTTGGGTCCGCCCTCAAACAAGCTCTCGGCGATAAGGCCGGGATTGGACGTTATGGCTATGTCATTCCGATGGATGAAACACAGGCGCAGGTCGCAATTGATTTGTCTGGACGTCCCGCAGCCGTCTTCCGCGGAGAATTTCCAACAGATCATGTTGGCGATTTCCCCGTCGAAATGTGCCCGCATTTTTTCGAAAGCCTCGCCCAAACCCTTGGAGCCGCCATCCATATTGATGTGAAGGGTGACAATTCACACCACATGATTGAAGCCTGTTTTAAAGGGGTTGGCCGTGCATTGCGCCCAGCCCTAGCTGTGTCTGGTAGCGATATTCCGTCGACTAAAGGCATATTATGAGCCTTGTGATTGTCGATACGGGTTGCGCGAATTTAGCGTCCGTCTGCTACGCTTTTGAAAGACTAGGGGCAGCACCCGTCATCAGCTATGACTCGCAGCTTATAAAAAAGGCTGACCGCGTCGTTTTGCCGGGTGTTGGCTCTGCACCATTTGCCATGAAAAATATTCAAGCGAAGAATTTAAAATCTGTTCTGACGTCACTGACACAGCCTGTCATTGGGATTTGCCTCGGTATGCAGCTTCTTTTTGAAACGCTTGAAGAAGGCGGCGAGCAGGTCGACGGTTTAGGGCTCATAAAAGGTTCCATCTCGAGATTGGATACAGCCGAGCTTCCGTCCCCGCATATGGGATGGAATAAGCTTAACCTTGTGAAAAATGACCCATTGCTCAACGGCATTCAATCTGGCGAATATGCCTATTTCGTACATTCCTTTGCAGCCGCCACGTCGGATGCAACTCTCGTCCAAACTGAATATGGCTCACCTTTCTCGGCTATTGTTCGCCAAGGCAATGTCTGGGGCTGCCAATTTCATCCGGAACGGAGCTCCAAAACGGGTGCAAAAATTCTCAATAATTTTTTGGATATAACGTCATGATCTTCCCCGCAATGGACCTAATGGATGGCGGTTGCGTGCGCTTGCTGAAAGGCGATTTTAACGCCCGCACCAATTATGACGCTGATCCCGTGGCGGTCGCAAGAATCTATGCCGAAGCAGGTGCAGACTGGATGCATATCGTCGATTTGGATGGAGCCAAAAATGGAAAAGCGGAGCAGTCTGACCTCATTTTAAAAATTGCAAATAGTGCAAATATAAAAGTTCAGACAGGCGGCGGGATACGTGACCTCGAACAAATCAAACGCCTGCTAAATGGAGGCGTTGATCGCGTCGTCATTGGCTCACTAGCCATCACAAACCCGCAAATGGTTAGACATTGGCTACGTGACGTGGGGCCAAATTCCATATGCTTAGCACTAGACGTTAATCAAGGCGAAGACGGGGAATATCGTCCAGCTACAAAAGGCTGGACTGAAACCTCCGAAAAAACGCTGTGGAATGTTCTAGGTGATTTTTTAGGGTCAGGCTTAAAGACTTTCCTCGTTACGGATATTGGCCGCGACGGTATGCAACAGGGAGGAAATCTGGAGCTCTACAAACGCATTCAATCCGAATTTCCAACATTAGACCTCATCACATCTGGCGGCGTTGGTACATTAAATCACGTCCAAGACCTGAAGAAAATCAATCCCCATGGCATCATCATTGGCAAAGCCCTCTATGAAGGCGCTTTCTCCCTAAGTGAGGCCATGACGTGCTAACCCGCCGCATCATACCTTGCCTAGATGTGCGAGATGGGCGCGTCGTCAAAGGCGTACAATTTCGTAACCACGAAGATGTCGGCGGCATACTCGACCTCGCTCTGCGTTACCGCGATGAAGGCGCGGATGAACTTGTCTTTTACGACATCACGGCCAGTGTAGATGACCGCACGGTCAGCCCCGATTGGGTGAGCAAAGTCAGCCGCGCACTCGATATCCCCTTTTGTGTCGCGGGCGGCATTAAAACCGTCGAAGCAGCAGGTGCACGCCTCGCCGCGGGGGCCGATAAGATCAGCATTAATTCGCCTGCTCTCCTGCGCCCTGACCTCGTAAATGAACTCTCAGAGGCTTATGGCACGCAATGTATCGTCGTCGGGATTGATAGTTTCGCGGATGGCAAAACATACCGCGTCAAATCCCATACAGGTGATCCCGATAAAATGCGTGAGACAGGCCGTTTAACCGTAGATTGGGTGAAAGATGTCGTCTTGCGCGGCGCGGGCGAAATCGTCCTAAACTGCATGAACCAAGACGGCGTTCGTAAAGGTTATGACATAGAGCAATTAAAAGCCGTCCGCGCAGTGTGTGACGTGCCGCTCATCGCGTCTGGCGGTGCAGGCGCGGTGCAGCATTTTGAGGATGTCTTCACACAAGCCAATGTGGACGGTGCGCTGGCGGCCTCTGTATTCCATAAATCCGTCATCGCGATACCAGATTTAAAAGCTGACCTGAAAAATGCAGGCATAGAGATGCGACTATGAAAATTGATTTTGAAAAAACCGGTGGCCTCGTCCCGGCGATTGTGCAGGACGCAGACACGCTGCAAGTCTTGATGCTCGGCTATATGAATGCGGTGTCGGTTGCCAAAACAAATGAGACGGGTCTTGTAACCTTTTATAGTCGCTCACGCAAAACGCTTTGGACGAAAGGCGAGACTAGCGGAAATACACTCGCGCTTATCTCTATGACCACCGATTGTGATCAAGATACGATTTTGGTCAAAGCTAAACCCAAAGGTCCAACATGTCATGAAGGGACTGTGTCTTGTTTCGGAGATAAAGGCGCAGATGGCGTTGGTTTCTTGTCTTACCTCGAAACGCTAATCGAGGGCCGGAAAACGGCTGACCCTGAAAGCTCCTATACGGCACAACTTCTGCAAGGCCCGTTACGCCGCGCAGCCCAAAAAGTCGGCGAAGAAGGCGTAGAAACCGCCCTCGCCGCTGTCGCGGAAACCGATGATAAGTTAGTAAGTGAAGCCGCAGATTTATTCTATCACACGCTAGTTTTATTGGCGGCTAAGGATGTGAAATTGGAGGCGGTTATTGCTGAGTTGAAGCGACGTCATTCATGATTTTTTGACCATTAATGTATCCAATAGTAAAGAAATCGCTGAAACTAATAAGCAAATGGCCAATGATGCAATTACAACACCGGAATAAATCATGCTGCTTTTAATGATTGGAGTTCCTGCTTCATCTACTTCTAAAGGACCATTGAAGTTGAGATGAAAAACCAAAACTACTACAACAAAAAAAGCCAACATCAGCGACCACAATTTCCATCGCCGAAATCTCATCAACCAGATAAGAACAAATAATCCAAAAAGTAGAGATAGTCCGATTAAAATTCCCATAATTGGCAATTAGTTCATCAAGATTAAAACGGGATTAAATCAAAACGCCTCAAACGTCGCCTTCTTCTCAACACTCACCCATTTGCCATCCACCATATGGATGCCGCATTCGGTCTTATCGGTATGTCGCCAACGTCCCGCTCTTGGATCTTCGCCTGCCGTAACCCGTGTCGTGCAAGGCTGGCAGCCAATAGAGAGATAGCCGAGCGCGAGTAGCGGATGTGGCGGTAAGTCGTATTGTCGCAAATACTGAGTCACATCTTTTGCTGTCCAATAGGCCAATGGATTTACCATGGCTTGCGGTCCGTCTGTTTCCAATATTGGCATATTGGCGCGCTGCGGCGTTTGATAACGTTTGCGCCCTGTAATACGCGCCGCAAACCCATTGATGACACTGTCGAGCGGACGAACTTTCCGCAAATCGCAACAGCTATCTTGGTCTGATTGGTTCAGATTATCTTCTGGGTCTTCAGCCGCCAATTGTTTAGCGTCGGGCAAAATATTTCGAAAATCCGTCAATCCAAGACGGCTCACGAGCTCATCACGGTAAGCCAGTGTTTCTCGAAAATGCTTTTTTGTATCCAAAAAGATAATCGGCAATGATGGGTCAATCTTTGACACCAAGTGTAATAGAACAGCCGAGTCCACACCCATTGATGTGGTCAAGACAATATCGCCTTTGAACTTCTCAATGGCTTTTCTAAGCGCGAGCTCCGCCGAATATCCAAAGAAGGGATCACTCGCTTTGCGCTCATCTAGCGCCGTCAGGCGAGCTTCAAATATAGATGTCGCAGGTCCAGATTTAATGGCATATCCGCGTTGATAGGTAAGATCGAAATCATCCAAGGCGGCGTGCCAGTCTTTGAGCGTGTGACGGCTCAATGTCTCTTCATCTATATGTACCGCGTTGAAACCACATTGTAGCGCGAAAGCATATTGATCAGGAATGAGCGGGCCGTCCGCCACAAGCATACCTTTATATCCATAACGCGTGCGCAATTGCCTCGCGAGAGAGAACCCTCTCCCGTCGGCATATCCCGGAAAATCAATGAGAATGGCTTCAATACGGTCCAAAGCCGGCGCAAGCATATTCAAATCAGCATCATTAGAGATGTGCAAGGCTTCTATCGTCTCGTTACTATTAAGTGACGGGACGTATGACGGATAGGATAAGGCCAGAGAATAGCGAGATTGGCCATCCTGAATAAGTGTATGGCTAGGCATAAAGCACCTCTTTGAATGGCGCCATGCCAATCCGTTTATAAGTATCGAGGAAGCGTTCACCTGCTTCACGTTTCATGAGATAAAGATTGACCATGTTTTCAATGCCATCAATCAACTCTTCTTGGGAAAAGCCCGGCCCTGTAACTTTTCCAATCGCCGCATCTTCGGATGCATCGCCGCCAAGCTTCACTTGATAAAATTCGACTCCTGCTTTTTCGAGACCGAGAATACCAATATGGCCGACATGATGGTGTCCACAGGCATTGATACAGCCTGAAATCTTGATTTGCATTTCGCCGATTGTACGCTGGCGCTCGGGATCTGAGAAACGCTCGGCAATTGCCTGACTAATCGGGATAGAGCGGGCCGTTGCGAGCGCGCAAAAATCCATGCCGGGGCAGCAAATAATATCTGTAATCAAGTTGATATTGTCAGAAGCCAATTCTGCTTTTTGTAATGCTTTAAAGAGAGCTGGCAGATCAGATTGTTTGACATGCGGGAGCACTAGGTTTTGTTGATGCGTCGTCCGCAGTTCTCCAAATGAATATTTATCTGCCAAATCTGCAACAATGCGCATTTGCTCTGCCGTCACATCACCCGGAGCCAGCTCTTTGGATTTTAGCGAGATATTCACAATGGCATAGCCATTCGCTTTGTGGTCGACGACATTATTTTCTGCCCAAAGACGGAAAGCGTCATCACTTTTAAGAGCCTTATTTAGATTGGCTGGTTCATTCTTCAACTTACTAAACGCGGGCGGCGAAAAATATGCGCTAATGCGGTCACGTTCTGCTTGTGATACAGCAATGTCACTTATGTCCATCGCGGCATATTCTTCGTCAACTTGCTCACGAAACCTTTCAATTCCAGTCTCTTGCACCAGAATTTTAATGCGTGCTTTATATTTATTATCGCGGCGACCATAGCGGTTATAAATACGGAGCGTTGCCGTCAGATATGCGAGCAACTCCGTTTTTGGAACAAAGTCACGTAGCGTTTGACCAATAATTGGTGTGCGTCCCAACCCGCCGCCAACAATGATCTTACAACCGATTTCGCCTGCTTCATTTTTGACAATTTGAATGCCGATATCATGCGCTTTGATGAGCGCACGGTCTTTTTCTGCAGCTGTTACGGCAATTTTGAATTTTCGCGGTAGAAAGGAGAACTCGGGATGTAGCGTTGACCATTGACGAATAAGCTCAGCCATTGGACGTGGATCTTCAATCTCTTCGGCAGTTGCGCCTGCATAGGGGTCACAGGTCACATTGCGAATACAATTACCCGATGTTTGAATGGCGTGCATTTGAACACTCGCGAGATCATCCAGCATATCAGGCACATCAGGCAGCTTCGGCCAATTATACTGCATATTTTGCCGCGTTGTGACGTGACCATAACCGCGGTCATATTTTTCAGCGAGATGTGCGAGCTTACGGAATTGTTCGCTGCTTAAAGTCCCATAAGGAATGGCGACGCGAAGCATATAGGCATGGAGTTGTAAATAAAGGCCATTCATCAATCGCAGCGGCCTAAACTCATTCTCGCTCAAACGACCTGCTAATCGCCGCTCGACTTGGCGACGAAATTGTTTTGTCCGCTCGGCAACAAATTGCGCATCAAATTCATCATAACGATACATTATTCAGCCTCCAGCAAATCTGCTGTGTCATAAGAAGGTCCGTTAACGCGAAATTTCTCGCGGTAACGCGCAGGCTTCCCTGTGTCAGGCTCCACATCGATAAAATAGGTACCAACAACGATATTCTTATCCTCATCTGTTGCCGCCTTTAGCTGCATACGGTCGATGAGGTCTTGGTCTTCCGTACGGAGGGATTTTGAATAATCCCGCGTCCAATCTAAATTCTCATCTAACCAAACGCTGAACCCGTCCCGCAGCTCATTAGCCGTCATGGCTTGGGGGCCTTTGCCCTTATGTTTCAATGTACTCATATTGCGACTCGTGTCTCAGATTTGGCGCGGCGCTCTGCATATCCAATCAATAGGATAGCGGGGCCCTTTATACCTGCGGCGGCTATATCTTCCGACAAGTTTTTCAAGCTTGTGTAAGTGATTATCTGGTTTGAGCGCGACGCATTTTCAACCACCGTCACGGGTCGATCCGCTTCGGCGCCGTGCAGCATTAGGCGGCCTTGGATGAAACGAGCGGCCCCAACTCCCATATAAACGGCTGCGCGCCCTCCGGGACGGGCCAGAGATGCCCAATCTTGCTCCGCAAAGCCTTTGGCATCGTGACCTGTCAAAAGAGAGATAGCCTTATTCGTCCCGCGTGTCGTGAGCGAAGCATTGATTGCAGCAGCAGCAGCGGCAGCGGAAGTGATTCCTGGGATAATTTGAATGGGTATGTTCACAGCTTGTAGGGCGTCAATTTCTTCATCTGCTCGCCCAAAAATCAACGGGTCTCCAGATTTAAGACGGACAATTGCTAAGCCTTTTGTTGCTTTTTCTATGAGAATTTCATTGATTGCCTTTTGCCCGATTGAGGGTTCTCCGGGTGTTTTGCCAACATATATATATTCGGCCTCACGGCGACCAAGTTCCATAACCCCGTCACTTACCAAACGGTCATACACAATTACATCTGCTGCGTGAAGCGCACGGCGGGCTGCTGACGTCAACATATCAGGATCGCCCGGCCCCGCCCCGACCAATAAGACCTTACCAGCTTCTTTATCTACGCTGTCTAATTCGGCCTGAACTTGCGCCTCTAAATCCGAGGCAGACAGACGGAGTTGTGCGGTTAAGTCTTTACCGCCAAATATACGCGCCCAAAATCGTTGACGATCCGCTAAATCTGGCAGGAGAGCCTTCACTTTCTTGCGTAAGGAATTGGTTTTTAATGCAAAAGCACCTGTTTCCGGTGGAAGCCGCGCCTCCAAATCCGCCTTTAAGGCCCTTGCTAAAGCAGGGCTTGTCCCTTCTGTGCCGATAGATACTGTCACTGGAGCCCGGTCGACTAAGGCAGGCGTAATGAAGCGGCAAGCCTCTTTATAGTCAGCTGCATTGGCAAGAATTTGACGTGCCGCCGCCATATCGGCGATTTCACCATTATGTGCATCATCTTCAGTGGCGGCATAGACCAGAGATACGCCATCCAAGTCCGTCACTTCAAAATCACGGGCGACATGTTGAATTTTGCCTTGGCTAGCCCATCTTTCGATTTCAGAACTCACTTCTGGGGCGACCACAAGCAAGTCAGCCTCTGTCTTGAGCAATGTCCGCAACTTAGCTTCCGCTGCAGCGCCGCCGCCCACAATTAGGATAGAGGCCCCGCGCGTATCAAAATGAATAGGCAAATACTGCATAAGAGGTCAGATAATCCTTTTTAAGTGTTCACTTGATTGAACAGTTGCGTTCTATATATAGAACAGCGCGACGTAAATCCACTTCTACACGAAAACTTTATGGCCCGACAGAAACGCGAACCTAGTCCCGAAACGGAAGCCCTATCAGAAAAACTGGGGCAAACCATTCTTCGTCTGCGGAAGGCTGACAAAATGTCACTTGGTGATTTATCCAATGTTTCAGGAGTCGCCAAGTCTATGATTTCGCAAATCGAGAAAAATGAGGCAAATCCAACACTGGCAACCTTGTCGCGCTTGTCTCAAGCTCTGGGTACAAGTGTTGAGGCGATGGTCTCTGACACACCAACTGGAACATCACTGGTTCAGCACTCCCGCATTCAGGACACACCCGAGTTAAAGTCCGAAGATGGGTTGTGTAAACTCCGCATCATTGGGTCTTTGGATACAATTCAATTTGTTCAATGGTATGATTTCACGGCAGAACCTAGCGGTATCCTTGAAAGCTCCCCTCACCCTCATGGATCTGTAGAAAATCTGACTGTTTTATCCGGGAAACTCGAAGTGAAGGTCGACAATGAAACATGGAAAGCAAGTGCGGGCGAAACATTACGCTACCTAGCCGACCGTCCTCACTCTATTCGGAACACGGGTGACACGCCCGCCCATGCAACAATGGTAAATATACTCGCTCATGCCGTTAGAACGCGGTAAAAACTTGCGTAAACCCTTATTTTATTTATGGCGTCCCGCATGAATTATCATTCTCACAAAGACTCGTCTATCTCAGCCTCATTTGGCGATGCGCTATTGGCTAGCCTTGCACCTGATGGCGGTCTCTGGATGCCTGATGACATCCCACAGTTTAAACCCTCACAAACCGCTAAACTGGGGGCGATGTCATTTGCGGATTGCGCGGCAGTCCTCGCGACATATTTCGTCGATGATAGGTTCACAACACAAGACCTAAAATCGCTTTGTCGAGACGCCTATAATTATGACGTTCCTATGGTCACTTTCGACGGTGAAAAACTGGATCCAGCCTTCGCTCCGGATGCTGATAACTTCATTCTGGAGCTTTCTCACGGCCCAACATTAGCCTTCAAAGACTTCGCCGCGCGCTTCATGGGCCGCGCAGCAAGTCATCTGATGAGCAAAACAAACCAAAAACGAACTATCCTTGTCGCTACATCAGGCGATACGGGCGGCGCAATTGGGGATGCATTTCTAGCTCAAGAGGGAATCCAAGTTTTCATCCTTTTCCCAAAAGGCGGCGTTAGTAAAGTTCAAGAACAGCAGCTCACCACCATGGGGACCCAGCATTCCAATGTGAAAGCTATCGCAGTCGATGGAACCTTTGATGATTGCCAACAGCTTGTGAAAGCGGCCTTTGCTGACTCAGAACTAACAAAAAAACATAGACTTATGAGCGCAAACTCAATCAATGTTGGTCGCGTTATTCCCCAAAGTTTCTATTATTTATGGTCTTCACTGCAGGCAAAAGCGGCCTATCCAAACCGGCCCTTAGTGTATTCTATCCCCTCCGGAAACCTAGGAAACCTTACGGGCGGGCTAATCGCGAAGAAAATGGGAGCCCCGATTGACCGCTTTGTTATTGGCAATAATGCGAATGACCCCTTCGTAGATTATCTCTCTAAGGGCGTTTATGAACCACGTCCAAGTGTACCCACGCTTTCCAACGCAATGGACATTGGGCGACCAAATAATTTTCCTCGTATTTTATCCCTCTTCGGCGAAAGCTATGAGGACATTATACAAGTGTGTTGGGGTGCATCCTTTACAGATGACGAAACGGAACGACATATTCGTCGTATTCACACCGAAACGGGATATGTGATGTGCCCGCATACCGCCGTTGGGCATCTTGCTATGGAAGCGTTTGCGGAAGATATTTCCTTTCCATTCACACGTGTGACGGTGGGGACAGCTCATCCTGCAAAATTCGCAGATAGTGTAGAACGAATTCTACACACTGAAATCCCAATGCCTAAACCACTTGCGAAGGCGATGAAAAAGAAAAAACGTGTTCATGTGATGGGACCAACGCTTTCAGAACTGTCCGGATATTTGGACCTACACGCCAATGCAACTGACTCGCACTGAATTCGACAAGCGCTACGCCGAGAACAGGCTGCGTATCGCCTTCGTCGGCATGTCAAATATTGGCAAAAGCTATACAGGTTCACGTCTTTCACAGGCTTTTAATTTCGACCTCATTCAAATTGACAAGCTCATTTGGGAGTCCTTAGGCCAAGCTAGCATGGCTGATTTCGCTGCATGGCAAGGGCAACCCTATTCAGAAGGCTATACCGAACGGGAAGCCAAATCGATTGCTTTAGAAAGCGATGCGACGGCCAAAGCTTTGTCCACGCCAATGAAAAACGCGATCTTAGATACGACCGGAAGCGTTATTTACACGCGTAAAGACGTTCAAAAACAGCTGATAACGGATTGGTATATAGTCCATATTTCTGCGTCGGACACCGATATAGAAAAATTGAAAGAGTATTATTTCAAACATCCTAAGCCGTTGATTTGGAATGGCCATTACGAGCAAGGTAGCAAACAGACGGAAAATGAGGCCATCTTAAGCTCTTATCCGAACCTTCTCGCATCCCGGGCGGTTGCCTATGCTGAATTAGCTGATGTCACCATTAGCTCAGATGTTATTTTAAATCCCGAAAATACAATTGAAGAGATATTCGAGGCCCTAAAGCCAGCCGTTTAACAAACGTTCTTTTGCGAGATTTGCTAATAGGTCCGTATGAGCGGCATTGGCGTTTAAGCATGGGATAGCGGTAAAATGGGTCCCGCCATGTTCCTCGAAGCTCTCTTTGGCTTCAACAGCAATTTCCTCTAATGTTTCCAGACAATCGGCCGCGAACCCAGGCATCACCACGGCAAGGTTTTTTATGCCCTTCGCGGGCATCGCCTCTATCACTTTATCTGTATAGGGCTTGAGCCATTCTTTAGGTCCAAAACGAGATTGAAATGTGGCGTAAAGTTCAGTCTCAGATTTGCCCATATTTGCGCGAAGTAATCGCGTCGTCTCTAAACATTCCTCCTGATAAGGGTCGCCCGCATCGACATAGCTTTGCGGCAACCCATGATAAGATGTCAGGATAACATCTGGTGTCCAATCAAGTGTCGACAAATGCGTATCAATACTGTCTACAAGCGCTGAAATAAAACGCGGGTCATCATAGTAATTTCGAAGGAACCGAAGCTCTGGGACATCCATGCGCTTTTCTAAAGCCATAGCTACTCCGTCATATACTGAGGCTGTCGTCGCACCGGCAAATTGCGGATAAAGCGGAAGAACGGCAATCCGAGTACAGCCCTTGGCCGTTAAACGATCGAGTCCTGACCTAATTGACGGGTTTCCATATCGCATTGCTATTTCGACATGGACATCATCGCCGAGCCGTCGTTTTACGCCTTCAGCTTGTGCTCGCGTTATCCGAATGAGAGGCGCTTCATCACCCGGAAACTCCGCTGGTTCATGCCAAATAGATGCATAAGCCGCAGCGGAACGTTTCGGCCGTGTTCGCAAAATTATTCCATGTAAGACGGGACACCAAATCCAACGCGTTGTATCAACAACTCGATAATCATGCAGGAATTCAGCAAGGTAGCGCCGAGTATCTTTCGCTGTCGGCGAATCAGGGGATCCGAGATTGACGAGCAGCAAACCGGGTTTTGACATAATATTGTGTCCTTTGGGTGTCACCCACCCCATAAAATGCGAGATTTCAGAAATCTATAGGCTTGAGGCGCAGGAGACCTATTGAACCTTCCCTGCCCTATGTTTACGACTGAGCTAAGCGGAAAGGATTGCCGCAAATCAGAGTTGATTTCTCAAATTTCGGGCAGTCCTAAATTCAAGGTGTAATATCATGGCAAAAACAAAACTTCTTGGTGCATCGGCCCTAACTTCTTTGGCGCTTTTACTCGTATCTTGTACAGGTACCACTGAAACCGAAGCCGTTAAAACAGCTGATCCGAGTGCTGTTGAAACCCTCGTTACAGAAGCTGCAACGCGGCCAGGTTCAGAGCTAATGGCGGCATCACAACAACAAAATGATGCGCCGACGGTTCAAGAAGCGAAAGAATTTCTCGAGGACGCGGAGGATGAGCGCGCTGAATTCAACGCTTATGCCGCGAAGGTATATTGGATTAAGGCCAATTTCATTACCGAAGACACGGCAGCTCTTGAGGCACGGGTCGGCGAAGAATCTGCGAAAATGTCGACCCGTATGTCGAACGATGCAAAACGATTTAAAGATCTTGCCCTGCCCGCCGACATGAAACGAAAAATTGATGGCCTGTTAAGGGGCTCAAACTTCCCTGCCCCTGATGATGAGGCAGCGGCGAAAAAACTTGCAACGATCATGACGGATTTGGACGGCAGATATGGGAAAGGCAAATTCGAAATTGATGTAAATGACGAACGTATCATTGCAATCTTAGATCAAGACCCTGATGGAGCAAAAGGCCCTCTAAAGAAAGATGGGTCGCTAAAGGATGAAGCTCCCGACGGTACGATTCACTTAGGCCAAGCTTCTGATAT
>CAZNXP010000005.1:0-19760 GCA_964576955.1 uncultured Algimonas sp. | reverse complement strand
TAATGACTTGGAACTGGTAATAATGCTGCAAGCGGTTTGGGTTCTCGCCGTAGCGCCCATCTGCGGGACGGCGGGAAGGCTGCACATAGGCGCAATTCCACGGCTTTGGTCCGAGTGAGCGCAGCACAGTTGCGGGATGTAATGTCCCCGCCCCGACCTCTGTATCAAAGGGCTGTAAAATCACACAGCCTTGCTCGGCCCAATAGGTTTGCAAAGTCAGAATCAATCCCTGAAAGGAGAGCGGTTTTTTAGCCGTATCAGTCATAAGGCGGGTTCTAGGGATTAAGGCCAAAAGCGCAACCGTAATGTGCGCCTCAAACAGACTGGACGAGTAACCAATTTTTCACTCGAAGGCCGTATATTCAAAAAAAGGTATCGCGCAAAACTCTTAAATATTCATTCTCTGCAATCTCAACAGGCCTCGTTTGCGCTGGCTTAGTTTATTGCACGCTCCTTATCTTCTTCTCGCCTCAATCACCGGCAAAGATATCCTTAATCGCCTTTCTTGGCGCTCTAAGTGGCTTTGCACTCGGCATCTATAAAGGATGGCGCTGGACACAAAATTTAGCGGAAAGTATAATTGGAGACATTTTGATAAAAGGCCTAGTTTGGGTTTTCGCCATTTTCGGTAAAGCCCTCTAATTCTGCGCCATCAAATCTCTCTCCATCCCCGCGAGGCTCAATTGCCGTCGCGCAGCGCTTTCATCTTCATCAATCACCATGAGGCGGCGCGGGATCATAATGCCTGGCTCCAAAACACTCATATTTTGATCGAGCACAAAATAATCAATCCCTGCCTCTTTTAATATCGCCTCAGCGAAACTCAGCGTCGCAGGATTATTGGTCGTAAGAATACATTTCATACACTCTACTTCGGCTTAATCCCCAAGAGCTGCAAGAGCTTTGACGCGAATGTGTTTGTGGGTTGATGAGCCTGTTGCGGCGGGGCAGCGGGTTCCAACTCTTTGCCGAGCCCGGCGGCCTCCAGAATTTCGCGGGCGTCGACCTCATCTTCATCAATAATCATCAAGCGTTTTCGCACAATAATCGTCGAGCCATCTAATACTGAGCTATTCACATCAAATAAAAAGCTCTCAATCTCCGCATCTTTCAACACCGCCTGCGCGAAGCTCAGGGTAACAGGGTTCATCGTGCGAATAATACAAATCATAGAGACCTCATGTTAACAAACGGAGTCGGCGGCATATCGACCCATTTATAGATGAGGGCATCTCGCCAAGTTACAACATGTGACATGTAAGGCTTCATCAGAAATTAAGTGAATTTCCCTATGAGGCGCATGAATTTAACTGTTCAAGGTAAGCACGTGGTTGATAGCGTAAATCAAGGAAACTTAAAAAACTCGAAGTTTACACAAACAGATAGCTTTAAATGTACATGCCTCATTATAGGTATAATTCTAATTTGGACTATCTTGGCCTTCGCCTCAACAATACTTGTTAAAGATACTGAACAACCCGGACTATCTGCGCTAGCTACATATTTAAAATCCGCCGGTCAGAACGGGTCCATCATGCTATTTTTTGCAGCCATGGCCTCGGTTCTTATCCTCGTTAAGAACAGCGGTGAACTATCTACGTTTCAATATATAAACAAACACATCAAAGACATACCTCGCATAGCGGGCAAAGCAGGCTTTAACGCTGTACTCGGCGTTGTGACCTTTGCGGTGTTCACTTTTGCTTACTCTACAATCAAAACACGTATTCCCGCCGTAATACCTTACTCATGGGACGAGACCTTCCTGAAAATGGACCGTGTACTTTTTTTGGGCCAAGACCCATGGATTTTATTCAAATGGCTTTACGATATGCCATCCGTCATAAATTTCATGGATAGGGTTTATGACATCTGGGCAGGCATTCTTATCGGAGCTTGGGCCCTTTGTTTTATTTCATATAAGTATGAAATAAAAACGCGGTTTCGATTTCCTCTCGCCTTATTAATAACTTGGTTCATTGGGGGGAATGTTTTAGCCCTCCTGTTCTCATCTGCGGGACCTTGCTATTACGGCCTTGTAACAGGACTTTCTGACCCATATGCGGCGCAGCTTTCGACCCTAAGAGCGCTGGATGCCGACCTTGTTCTGAGCGCCGTACGCTATCAAGATTTATTATGGGGTGTATATAATGGCCCTGGCTTTGGTTTGGGCGGGATATCAGCTATGCCGAGTATGCATTGCGCCACCTCTGCCTTACTCGTTCTCTTTGCCTGGAAACGCCCCATTTTAAAATGGTTAGCCCTGGCATTCTTCTGCTTCATTTTCATCTCAAGCATTGTTCTCGCCTGGCACTATGCCGTTGACGGCTTATTCGCAATTCCGATTGCATTAGGGGCATGGTGGTTATCTGGCAAAATCCTCACGCGCATCGCAAAAACCACATAACCAATCCTGCATATATGCAATTCGTATGAGCAAGCTCGACCTCCCCTTTTTACAACGGTTTAAAAAAGGCGTTTGGCGAGATAGATAAGCGCAGAGAGGATTACGCTCAATATGACGTAGAGCGTTAAATCCGTCTTGAAGATACGTTTTTCGAGCTCTTGATAGCCAAGTCTTTCATCTTGGCTGAGCTTAAACCCGGGCGGGTCAATCAACCCGCCGGATATTTTATTGAGAGTGAGCTGCGCGAAAAACTTAGCCATGGAAATTTTGAACCGCCACGGGATGTGGTTATATTGATGGGGGAAGACTTTTTTGACCAATCTGACAAGCGCGCGGCTCTCGGGTAGTCTCGCCGTTTCATAGCGAGCCGCCGCTGCGCTGATTGAGCCATCCTTCGCGAGTTCCTGTCCCAAAAGATAGACATCTTGAAGTGCAGAATTGACGCCGAGTCCCAAATCAGGCGGAAAGGCATGAGCGGCGTCGCCCAGTAAAACACAGGTCGTTTCATTGCCTCCTGCATCCAGCTGCGCAAAGATGTTCGGACTATATTGCGGGTCGGGGAATTTTCCCGTTTTCAGATTCAGAAAATCATCCATTTCCTCAGCTGGGAATATTTGACCAATATCAAGCTGCGGAAAAGCGGTCCTCAGATAATCCGTGAGCGCATCAACCGTCTTTATGTCCCAGAATTTATGTCCGCTCGCTAAAATAATATTGGCAGAGCGGGGTTCTTCTTCACGCGCCACGGGCAGTGAAAACAAAGAAAGCCGCTCACCCAAAGCCTTATAGCTCGACGTAAAGACATAGGCTTTCTTGTGGTCTGAGAGCGTATTTTTTTGCCCGCCAACATTTAGTGTTTTGGGCAATCT
This sequence comes from uncultured Algimonas sp., assembly GCA_964576955.1. Taxonomy (GTDB): domain Bacteria; phylum Pseudomonadota; class Alphaproteobacteria; order Caulobacterales; family Maricaulaceae; genus Litorimonas. The sequence continues at coordinate 16,484 of CAZNXP010000005.1, read as the reverse complement.
GATGACTTTATATAATAAGCAAGAGCTAGCTGACGGAGTCACAACCATTTCAAAATTTCGGTCAGCTAGTCCGTCCATCGACGCTAAGCTTTTACGCAGGTTCGAGTTGACGCCGTCACAGCCTAAGACAAGCTGCGGGTAAAATACTTGTCTTTCCCTAGTCATATCATTGACGGCCACTGCACTTACGCCAGTGTTAGTTTTTTCTAGCCCCTCGAAACGATGCCCATAAAACTGCCGGATACGGCCATCACTATTCACGGCTTCAAGCCGTTTATGCAGCATGGCAATCAAAGCCGAGCGGGTCATCCAATAGGCTGTTTGCTTATCTTCCAATACAAAGGGCACGGTAAAGGATTTTTCTTTCCCGTCGGGACCAAAACTATTAAGCACGAATTGCTTATTTGCGACTCCATAAGCTTGGATGGAGGGCTCACCCAAACCGATAGAGGCGAGCATATGTTGGCCGCGGCCATCGAGCTGATAGTTAAAGGCTTTACCGCGTTCAAAAAAATCGTGACTTATTCTTCGCTCAATTAGAACAATGTCCTGCCAGCCTTGTTGATGCAGCATAATCGCCGCCGCTAAACCGCTAGGCCCCGCACCGCAAATTAAAGCTAATCCTTTTTGTTCAGAAGATATGAGCCAGTCCCGTCATTCTAAGGTCTTTAGTGAAGCGTTAGCTTGTGTTCCGTCTGAATAGGATTCCTTCCCCTAAGATACTCGGCTGATGGTCATATGGCGACTTTGCGCATGTCCTTTTCAGCCGCCAATAGGTGCCCACCAGCCGAATAATCGGAACCTTTGCAAGCCTCTCACAGCCTATCGTCGTTAACCAACGCCTGAATAGTTGATCGAAAAAAAAGGCTCACACATGTTGAAAGATCTTTTTTCATATGGATTAAATCGGCGCCAGATGTTGCTAGCCTCAGGCGGCCTCGCAACGAGCGCCGCGATTGCAGGATGTTCAGACGGAACAAGTTTGAGCCCGCCGCCCTTAGCGGGGACGCAAATTCCGGATCTCTCGCGCTTTAATCCGTTCGATAAAAAAGACAATCTAGAGACCTTTATTAAAATGTCTGGCTCTCTCGATGAAACGGAAGATTCCATGGGCTGGTATAGCGCGCGGATATTTAGCGTTATTGGGGATTATAAAATCATCCAACCTTTGTTTGACGTCGAAGGCTTTGGCATGTCGCGCCATGAAAAACAGGCTGACGGGTCCTACCTTCGTTATCAACGTGAATGCGGTTTTTATAAAAACATCCGCACGGGCGAGATTATGGAGACATGGGACAATCCAATGACGGGTAAGACGGTCAAAGTCTCCCATATCCATAATGACCCTGTGAATGCTCATCTGAAAGAGGAATTCCCCTTAGGATTTGGCGCCAATGAAGACGAGACGATTCAAATGTTCCCGTTCTTACTACCTTGGACCTTTATGGGCGATACGGCCTTTGCGGCCTTTGACGTCAATCTGGACTGGAAGAGCCCGCTTGACCCCAATGAATGGCCAACAGCTTCGCCCGGGGAACGCGTCCGCGTCTCAGAATATCAACAATGGAGTTTCCCGCTAGAGCAACTCGGAGATAAGAGCCGCGCCAAGATTTACACGAATGGCGGTTGGCAGCGTCTTGCAAATTGGCTACCTTGGATGCGCATGGGACAGGCGCCGGGTCACCTATTCTACCGCTCACATATCAAATCCTTGCGCGGACCGCAGGACTTGCCCGCCAATATACGAGCCTATGCGGAGAAACATTATCCCGAATATTTCGAAGCGCCCAAGGAGTGGATTACGCCAAATGAGTCGAGCTTCGAAGTCTATGCGAGTGAAAATGACCCACATTAGAATATTACCTCTCATCATGGCTGGCCTGTTCTCGGGGTTGAGTTTTACGGCCTGCGCAAAGACCCCATCAGAGGAGACCCCTGTGATCGAACAATCAAGTTTAGAAACCGAAATTCTCGCGGTCATGGAGGGCGTGAAAGCAGATTGGAATAGCTTCCGATATGATGAGTTTTCTAAGCGTTGGGATGAGAGCGATGCCAACCCTTTATATTTGGCCGAAGAATCCGACGTGATAATGACCAGCTGGCCTCAGATTGAGAAATATTGGGCTGGCACAAAGGCTTGGAATGAATGGATTGTCGTCGATTACTTCAATTACAATGTGAAATCCGTGGACGAGACCCATGCGATGGTCTCATTTGAACTGCGGTTTGACGTGAAATTAAATGACAGGCCCAAACCTATTGGCGGGGACAACCGCGCGGTGGTGAGCCTACGAAAGATTGACGGCGAATGGAAAATCTACGCCTGGGTTGAAGCCCCGCTCGCCGCGATTACCTATATGCGCAAGCTATATGAGCTCAATGTGCGGCCGGGCCTCCCAAATTCAGGAGAATAGCCCCGCCTACTGGGAACCTATCAGAAATTAGGCGTTACGGAGAATATGCAACTCCGCTATGCATCGCAGCGAAACGCCTTGCCGCGCGCGCCGTCCCGCACTACGTTAGACCAGAATTGAAATGGTGGTCTCCCAGCACGTGAATGCGCCCGCACAAATTCAGCAAGACGCTGCCCTCTCTCCCGCGCAAACGCTTTGGGAGCTTACCGGGGAAGATATGGGCGCTGTCGACGCGCTAATTTTAGACCGCATGCAATCCTCTGTCGGGCTTATTCCTGATCTCGCGCAGCATTTAGTCGGAGCCGGCGGTAAGCGCCTGCGCCCGCTTTTGACCATTAGCGCAGCTCAACTTTGCGGCTATAAGGGCGATGCACACCATAAACTCGCCGCAGCCGTCGAATTCATTCATTCCGCGACATTGCTACATGATGATGTTGTCGATGAGAGCGCACTACGACGCGGCAAAAAACCCGCTAACATGATTTGGGGAAATAGCGCCTCTATCCTTGTTGGTGATTTCCTCTTCGCGCGGGCTTTCAATCTCATGGTGGAGACCGATTCCATGGAAGCGCTTGGTATTTTATCCAATGCGTCTTCCGTCATTGCAGAGGGTGAAGTGCAGCAACTCGCCGCGTTGCGAAATCTCGCCATGAGTGAAGAAGATTATATGCGCGTGATTAAAGCCAAAACCGCAGCCCTCTTTGCAGCGGCAACCGAAGTGGCTCCCGTCATTGCAGGACGCCACGCTGAGGAACGCGAAGCCTTGCGCGAATATGGCCTCAAGCTTGGCCTCGCCTTTCAGCTCGTCGATGATGCATTGGATTATGGCGGCATGGCCAGCGCCTTGGGCAAATCTGTCGGGGATGATTTCCGCGAAGGTAAAATGACCCTGCCCGTCATTCGGTCTCTCAAAACATGCACGGATGAAGACCGCGCCTTTTGGCGGCGCGTCATTGTGGACCATGAACAGCAAGATGTTGACTTAGAGCGGGCCGTCTCCATGCTCCGCAATAGCGGCGCGCTTGAATCCACGATGGATCTGGCAAAGCAATTTTCTCAAGATGCGGCTGACGCGCTGGATGTGTTCCCCGCAACGGCGCTGCGCGATACGCTGAAAGAGCTAGCTGGCTTTGTCGTTGCCCGTATCAGTTAGGCGCTTATCTACTCGCGCTCTATCAGGCAGACTTTGACTAATCAGCCAATAGGCCGCCGAAATGGCTCCAACCATCATCAATGGAATATGTATGCGCTCTAACAGGCCCTTTGACGCACCAATCACTACGACATTTGCACAAATCAAAGCGGCGAGCGCGTAAAACCAACTCACAGTTAAATGGCCAAACCCATGCTGGATGAGACGTTGATATAAATGCATATTATGGGCTTCTAATAGGTTTTCACGATAGCGCACCCGCCGAACAAGCGTGAGTAGAACATCCGCCAAGAGGGGTAGTATCAAAATAGGTCCCACTAAATGCAAGGATTTCTCAGGTGTGTCTTTGATGAGAAATAAAACCGCAACGGCGTATAAAAACCCTAGGCTGAGCGAGCCCACATCCCCTGAAAAAATGCGGGCATGCCGCCTCAGATTATAGGGCAGAAATCCAAGAATAACCATCAGGGATAATCCCGAAAGCAAAAGCGTGACCGCCGAGCCACCCACAAGACCTGCTCCAAATAATCCAATATTGGCAATGATTAGCGACAATCCCATCATGCCGTTCGAGCCATCCATAAAATTCAAGGCATTTAGCACAACAAAAATCCAAAGCATGGCCCCCATAAAGCCAATCGAAGGCAACAGCGCGATCGGCTTATATAAGAAAGGCAAATGTGTCGGCGCGCCGATAAGCCACACCGCCGCCGCGCAAATAAGGAGCAGCAAACCAAATTTAGGTTTAGCCTTAAGAGCCAATGCATCATCGACAAGACCGAGCATCCCAACGGCAAATAAGAGTGACATCACGGGCGCAAAACCTCGGGGCAGAGGTAAGTCTGGAAAGATAAAGGCAATCGCACATAAGGCCGCACCCATCCCCGCCAAAACCCCGACACCGCCCGATGTTGGCACTATGCCGCTATGCGCTGAGCGGTCACCTGAGGCATCGCCCAATCCGGCTAAAGACATAAAACCCGTTACGGCTAGGCTGCTGAAAAACGCCAAGGCGCCGATTTGCAACCAGATAAAAAGATTTTCCGCAATCATGACGGCAAATCTTCAGGAAGGTCACCTAATCGGCAGGGCGCAACCCACCATGTCGGTTGAGCCGTCAAAATCAATTCAGCCGCTGCTTTCGCTTGGGCATCTGAGCGAAAAATGCCGAAACACGTCGCACCAGAGCCAGACATGCGCGCAAGTTCGCAACCTGATTGCTGCGCCAGAGCGCACAGCACGTCTGCGATAGCAGGCGCCTTAGAAATCGCGACGTCTTGCAAATCATTGTCACCCGACAAAGCCCGAGATAATAGATCTCCTGTCTCTGCGTTTGGCCGAGGCTCGAGCGCTCTTAGCACGGCATCAAATTGTTCAAAAATCTCTCTCGTGGATACAGCGACCCGCGGATTAACGAGTACCGCGCTGAGCTGTCCCAAATTTGGCAAAAAGGAAATATCTTCGCCAATTCCCGTCATACGGCATGTCTTGGAATGAAGACAAATCGGCACATCTGCACCCAAACCAAAGGCATATTCGTCATGTGAAAAACTGGCCGGAAATTTCCGCAAAACCGCCGCCGCATCTGCGCTACCCCCGCCAATGCCTGATGAGACTGGCAAATTTTTGGTCAATTGAATTTGATGGGGGGGTGCAGAGACAAATGTCATCGCTCTTAAGACTGAGTTTTGCGCATCCACATTTAGCTCTTCTAAACCCTTAATCGTGAGGCTCGTCTTTTTTTCAGTGGGTTTGAATTCCAGCTCGTCACCAATATCAGCGAAAACAACGAGACTGTCTAAGGGATGATATCCATCATCCTGCCGCGCCCCGACATGCAAGGTGAGATTCACCTTTGCGCGCGCGAGTTCCCATAGCCCCGCAGACATAACTTATGGCAAAGCTTGAGTCGCTGGGACAGCTTCGAGGCCTTTATCCAGTTTTATTTCGATATTTGCCCGCTCTTCATCTGTCGGCTCAAATTCAAGCGCGCGTTTCCATTGGAAACCAGCTTCGCGTTTGCGGCCTAATTTCCAATAAACATCACCAAGATGGTCAATAATTGTCGCAGAAGACGGCGATAAAACGACAGCCTTCTCTAGGTTCTCACGCGCCTCTGCATATTCACCTAGCTTATAATGCGCCCAGCCTAAACTATCGACAATCGCGCCAGATTCCGGTTGTTCTTCGACGGCCTTACGGATCATATCAAAGGCTTCGGTCAAATTCTCGCCGCGATCCACCCATGTATAACCGAGATAATTTAGCGTATCGACATCGTCAGGAACGAGTTCCAAAACGCGTTTGAAATCGGCTTCGGCTTCTGGCCAGCGCTTCAACCGTTCATAGATAATCCCTCTGAAACGGAGAGGCTCAACATTTGACGTCAGCTCTTCATCCGACAATGAATCAACAAGCTCTTTATAAAACGGCAAAGCTTCCTCGTAATTTTCACGGAAGAAACGCGCGCGCCCGAGACTTTCACGTGTGAGGACAGTTTGCTCTCGTGCATTCAGGCCCTCCAAGGTGGCAATCGCTTTTCCATCTTCTTCGCGGTTAAAATAAATTTGGGCAATACTGAGCTGCGATGAGGTATAATAAGGATCATCTGGCGTGACAGCATTGTAGAGCTCATAGGCGGCTTGTTCACCCTCTTCACCTTGCTCTTCCAAAATGGATCCCAGCCAACGTCCAGATTTCGTATTACTGGGATCAATCCAATGTGCGAAGCGCAAATATAATTCAGCCCCATCCCGAGAGCGAGCTCTTAAAAAGAAGCCGAATGCCGGATCGGTTACAGCGCGTGACGCTTGCATTTTTGCATCAAATTTAGGCAAATCCTGTCCAGCTTTTAATAGCTCCAAAAACTGCCCAACCGGACTGACTGTAAAGCGTTCGTTATCGGCCACAACCTCTTCTAAATAGGTAATAGCCTCATCAGACCTGGAGGCGGCGACAAGAGCCCGCGTGCGGGTCAGAATTGATTCCTCTGGAGCCACACCCGTTTCCTCTAGGGCATCCAATCGCTCTAAAGCCGCATCTATTTCGCCCTGAAGGATATCTATTTTCGCCAATTGCAGTTCTGCGTAATGATCGAAATATGTCCCAGCTTCCAGATTTGCGAAGCTTGCACGAGCGGCTTTATAATCTTTATCGTCAACTTCTGCCCAACCACGAATAAGCTGCATGAGGATCGTCATTGTGGCGTCACTCGTCCGCCCAGAGAAATATTTTAGTGCCCGGCTATTGCGGCCTTTGCGAAAGGCATTCGTGCCCAATACGGCCCGCGCTAAGGGTTCCGTCTTTTCTGCTTTTATGACGCGTTCAGCCAATTTTACGGCCTCTTCCATATCCCCCGTCTCAATCGCGGAAATGATGGCGCGGCGGCCAATGCGCGTATCCTTGGGCTGGCTGAGAAAGGCCCGCGTGAAGAACTTTTGTTTGGCCGCACGGTCTTCGATTCTATGAGCATAGCTGCCCGCCAAGTAATCTGCGTAAAGCGCAGACAATTCTTGCGTTTTTGGGGCGGCATATGCCTCATTGGCACTTTGACAAGATAGGGCCATAAGGGCCGCAAAGGTCAGAGAAAATAAATGACGTTTCATGTCAGCTTTCTGCGGGTCAGGCCGCGCTGAGGCAAGCCGCCATTACAGCGGTAGGCCTCACATTATTGGAACGAAGACTTTATCCTACATATTTGGATAATTTGGACCGCCGCCGCCTTCGGGCACTGTCCAGACAATATTCCGAGACGGGTCTTTGATGTCGCAGGTTTTACAGTGAATGCAATTTTGCGCATTAATATTAAACCGCGGATTTGAGCCGTCATCTTCTGTCAAAACTTCATAGACGCCTGCTGGGCAATAGCGCGCGGCAGGTTCATCATACTCCGGTAGGTTCACAGAGATCGGAATAGACTCATCTATAAGCCGCAGATGGCTTGGCTGATCTTCGCCGTGATTTGTAAATGTCATAGAGACATTAGTGAGGCGGTCAAAGGTCAGAACGCCGTCAGGTTTTGGATAGTCAATCACTTTGAAATCCGCCGCTTTTTTGGTCGAAGCCGCATCATCTTTTTTATGGGACATTGTCCGGAATGGATTGAATTTCAGAAGGCTCGCCGCCCACATATCAATGCCGCCTAATAGCATGCCGCCAAAGAAGGGACCAAAGCGGCCGTTTAGCGGCGCAATATTTCGAACGGGGCGTAAATCTTTTCCAATCGGGCCCTCATGTAGCATATCATCATAAGCCTGTAAGGTATCACCTGACCGGCCCGCACCTAGCGCTTTCGTCGCCGCATCCGCCGCATGAATACCGGAGAGCATCGCATTATGATTGCCCTTAATACGCGGCAAATTCACAAGACCCGCTGTACAGCCCAACAGAGCTCCGCCCGGGAAAGCGACTTGCGGAACGGCTTGAATGCCGCCTTTTGTCACAACCCGCGCGCCATAAGCGACACGTTTTCCGCCTTCTAGCAGTTTCGCAATATTAGGATGGGTCTTCCATTTTTGGAAATCCATATAGGGATAGCGATGCGGGTTTTCATAATTCAAATCGACAATCATTCCGAGGAAAACCTGATTATTTTCGGCGTGATAGACAAATGAGCCGCCGCCTTGCTTTGTGCCCAAAGGCCAGCCTGCACTGTGAAGAACAGCGCCTTCTTTATGTTTTTCGGGATCAATATCCCAAATCTCTTTCATGCCGAGACCAAATTTCGACGGCTCCTTGCCGTCTGCTAAATTATATTTCGCGATTGCGACTTTTGACAGCGAGCCGCGTGCGCCCTCTCCGAGCATCACATATTTACCATGCAGCTCCATTCCCGGCTCATAGCCTTCGCCTTTGCTGCCATCTTTTTGATAGCCAAATTCACCTGCAACGACGCCTTTGACGGAGCCATCTTCGCGGTAAACGAGAGCTGAACAGGCCATTCCCGGAAAAACTTCAACACCAAGCCCTTCAGCTTGTTCTGCCAACCAACGGCAGACATTACCCATCGAAACAATATAATTGCCGTGATTATGCATCAGTGGCGGCAAAACAAATTGCGGAATAGGAAAGGCGCCCGCTGGTCCATATATATGAAATTTATCCGATGTGACTTTAGTTTTGACGGGACAGCCATCCATCGTCTCAAACTCTGGGAAGAGTTCCTTGAGCCCAATCGGGTCTAAAACAGCGCCTGAAAGTATATGCGCGCCGACTTCAGAGCCCTTTTCCAACACCACCACCGAGGTTTCAGGGTTGTTTTGCTTGAGGCGTATCGCAGCCGACAGGCCAGCAGGTCCCGCCCCGACAATCACAACATCATATTCCATGCTCTCTCGTTCGACGCTCTCATCGGCGGATGTGAAGGCGGCGGTCGTCTGGTCTAAATTATACATAATTCGTCTTCAGCCCTAGCAGTTTGTCTTGATTTAGCCTATCTTCTAACCGCTTAAGCCGTATCGGACAAGCTTCCGTATTGCCATGAATACGTAATTTTCAATTCCAAAGATCGCCAACATGAGTGAAAACACGTCCGAAAAAGGCCCCGTATTGGGATGGGAAGAATGGGTTTCCTTGTCTGATTTGTCCTTGCCCGCAATCAAGGCAAAAATCGATACGGGTACAAAAACCTCTGCCCTACATGCCATTGCGATCGAACCCTTTGGAACAGACGAGAATCCGCAAGTCCGTTTCATAATGAACCCGGACCCGTCTGACCCAACGATTGAGGTTGTCTGTTCAGCAAAAACCATAGACCGGCGCCAAGTCACAAGCTCGAATGGTACCTCAGAATTACGCTATGTCATCCGCGTTACGATTTCGATTGGCGGACAATGCTGGCCGATTGAGGTCTCACTGACCAACCGCGAAACCATGGGTTACCGTATGCTTTTGGGACGCTCGGCCATTCCGGAAAACTCAACCGTGCGGCCAGATTCAAGCTTTCAACAGCCCGTTCTCAGCTACGGTATTTACCGCAAAAAACAGGGACGAAAATCTATCCCGAAACGTCCCCTACGTATTGGAATATTGACGCAAGCGCCGAAAAATTACTCTAATACGCGCATGATTGAGGCAGCGGAGGCCCGCGGCCATGTCATTGACTGCATCTATACTTCGCGCTGCTATATGTCGATTAACGCGCATAAACCTGAAATCCATTATGATGGCAAACCCCTGCCCCGCTATGACGCGATTATTCCGCGCATTGGCAGTAGTCTGACGTTTTACGGCATGGCCGTTGTTCGGCAATTCGAAGCCATGGGGGTGTATTGCCTCAATAATGCCGCCCCCATCGGCAATAGCAGGGATAAATTGCTCGCCCATCAAGTTCTCTCGCGGCACGGCCTCGGCATGCCAGAAACCGCTTTCGCGAAATCCTCTCATGACACCCAAGGTATTCTAGAACTCGTCGGCGGGGCCCCCGTCGTCGTAAAGCTATTAGAATCCACCCAAGGCAAAGGTGTGGTCCTTGCAGATAGCCGGGCTGGCGCGAGTGCAATCATCGACGCTTTTCGCGGGCTCAACGCCCATTTCCTTGTCCAAGAATTTGTCGCGGAAGCAAATGGCTCTGACCTTCGCTGCTTCGTCGTCGACGGCAAAGTCGTGGCTTCAATGTTACGCACCGCAGCCGATGGCGATTTCCGTTCCAATGTGCATCAAGGCGGAACTGTCAAAAAGGTTCGGTTAAGCAAAGAAGAGCGCCGCGCAGCCGTGAAAGCCGCGAGAATCCTCAAGCTTAATGTGGCCGGCGTCGATATATTGCGCAGCTCGACGGGACCTAAAATTCTTGAAGTCAATTCATCCCCTGGCCTGCAAGGCATTGAAAAGGCCACAGGCAAAGACATTGCAGGCGAGATAATCAACTGTATCGAGACGAATGTGCGAACAGTTTTCCGTACGATCAGAAAATGAACCGTCATTTGCAAAAAGATATATTTTAATGGACGCGGCTCTCAGATCATTGCTGGATTGGTACGCCGAAATGGGCGTGGATGTACCCAAAGTACCGCCTGCCCGCCCGGCGAAAGTTAAGAAAACTGCTGCCAAGACGACGGCAGCTGAAACTATTCCCGCAACTAAAGCCGTTCCGAAAACATATCTCTCCAAGGTCAAATCCCTAGACGCGCTTCATGCCGCCCTCACCGCATTTGATGCAGGACCGCTCTCGGATGGTGCGCGGCAGGTTGTGTTCTCACGCGGCAATGCCGAGGCTGACCTGATGGTTATCGGCGAATCTCCCGGACGGGATGAGGACATGCAAGGCAAGCCCTTTGTCGGCGCCTCAGGTCAAATGCTTGACCGCATGATGGGAGCCATCGCCCTCGGAGCCGATGACTTCTATGTGACCAATGTTATAAATTGGCACCTGCCCAAGAACCGAAATCCAAAACCAGAAGACATAGAGCTCTGCCGTCCCTTTATCGAAAAACATATTGAACTAGCACAGCCCAAAGTCTTGCTCTTGGTCGGCGGGCTTTCCATGAGCGCGCTGACGGGCGTGACGGGAATCATGAAAAATCATGGTCAATGGCAAGAAGTGAAAATCGGCGGCAACACATATCCTGCCTTACCGCTTTACCATCCCGCCTTCCTGCTTCGGCGGCCTGAACTCAAGAAAGATGCCTGGCGAGACCTCTTAAGTCTGCGAGAGACGCTACTGAGCCTTTAATTCTGCCAGTAGCATGTCTATATCGGCGCGGAACTTGAATAGGTTTTGCTATGATAAAACGATCTTTCTTACTCGCCGCATTTATCCTCTCTGCCTGCGGGGCTGCGGAGACATCCGCACCTACTAAAGCTGCCGATAGTTTTCTGACGAATGTCCAAGCTGACTATCCCGTCACCCTATCGAAAATCGCCGAGGGCGTCTGGGTACATACGACGAATTATACTTTACCAGGCCAAAGCCCTATCCCCGTCAATGGGTTAGTCGTTGTCGACGGCGAGGATGTTATCCTGATTGACGGCGCTTGGGGCGAGCTGGCCACTTTGTCTTTGCTAGAGAAAGTCAAAAAAGAAACGGGTAAAGCTGTCACCAAAATGATCGTCACCCATCATCATATGGACCGAACGGCAGGTGTCGATGTTGCGGAATGGCAAGGCATTCAGATCTTTACCCATCCCGATACGCCAAGCCTCGCGGCAGAAAGCGGATTTCCTGTGCCCAATACGTCGGTTGCTGCCTTAAAGAACCCAGGCGCGCGAACAAAGGTCGGGAGTGTTGAGCTGGCCTATCCAGGCCACGGCCATTCATCCGACAATCTCATTGCCTATATTCCCTCTGCAGAGATCCTATATGGCGGCTGTGCCGTCCGCGGGGCAGGGTCAAAAACGCTGGGAAATCAAGTGCATGCCGATCTCGAAAAATGGGCGATTAGCTTAAATTGGATGAAAACCACCTATCCAAAAGCAAAAATCGTTGTCCCAGGTCACGGAAAAGGCGCGAACCTCTCCCTCATTGACGCGACGCTTGCGCTTATAACTGAGAGCGGCGCAAAAGACGAAGCGCCTTAAGGTCATCCACATCGGTCAGCGTACGAAGCTCGGCATAATTTCCATTCGTACGCGCCTTTACATCTGACAAAGTCTCATCATGGGACCAGCGGACACCGTCAAAAAACTCTTGGCGTAAAGGTCCGCGCGTGCCCATCAACCAAAATCCGCCATCACTGGCCGGACCGAAAACATAATCGCGCGACCGCAGCACACGAAAGGCCGCCGCGATATCCTTTGAGTCGACCTGCGGACAATCCGTTCCAATTGTCAGAGTTGGGCCTTTGCGAGAAAACAAAGCGCCTAAACGCTGGGTTAAAGAGCCAGAGACTTGCGGGATTTGATAAAACCCTTCCCAGTCGGGGATATGGCCGAGTAAATGCGGCGGCGTCACGGCGAGCACAGTGTCCCAGCGCGGGTCCTGAACTTGCCTGAGCACCTGCCCCATAAGCGCGCGGTAAATACGCTTGGCATGAACGGGCCCAATATCCGCCGCAAGGCGGGTCTTTGCGCGCCCCATAATTGGCGCTTTAGCAACGACATAAAGAACAGGCCGCATTAGATATATCTCCGAAGTAAGTCTTCGACTGGCACGCCGTTTCGATAGGCTTTTAGGAGTTTGAAATTTCGCCAGCCGCGCGTCCAAATACCCTGCCGCAGATGATCTGAAATATCCGTCTTCAGCGCCATCGGTAATTTTTGCAAGGCCTGCCGACCATAAGTGGTCTTAATTTTGTCAATTATATCAACATCTTCAAACAGCGGTTTATTATAATCATAGCCGCCAATCGCTTCATAGATATCCCGCGGAATCAAAAGACCTTGATCCCCATATGGCAATCGCCACCCCCAACCACGCAGCCAAACAATGAAACGTAGCCATATCACGCCTAATCCTTTTGCATTGGGTTGATAGCGAAAAAACCAAGCCGTGTCGGGCCTTTGTAAGGCTGTCTCAACGACACTTTCCCATCCCGGCAATAAATGACAATCGGCGTGTAAGAAAAGATAGGCTTTGACCTTCTCATCAGCTCCGGCCAATTCCGCGCCGCGTGATAATTGGGCACCCCTACCCGTCACGCCTCGCGCGACAACTGCGCCCGCTGCTAAGGCTATTTTCAAGGTAGCATCCGTCGAGCCGCCATCACTAATCACCACGCGCACATTTCCGAGCTCCGGCAATAAAGTCGGTAAACATGTCTCTGCATTTAGAGTGGGTATGATGACGGCCAGCATGAAATGCCCATGTGCCGTGACGGGCTAAAGAATGCCACAAAAAAAGCCCGGCTAAGACCAGCCAGGCTTCAAAACTTCGTGTAATTGAACCGCTTAGTTTGTTGCGTTCAATTCTTGCTCTGTCAACTCTTCGAGTTCCTTTTCTAGCTCTTCACGTGTTTTCTTACGCGGCTTTGGCTCTAAGAAGATACGACAATAGGTACCGGAAAGCTCATTGGAGAAAGACCCATTTCCGCTGCAGGTCATGACGCCGAGGCTTTGTCCATCATAGGCTTGTGTTGCGAAATCCGCGCCGCGAATTGGAGCCATACAGACATTAGCGCCTTCGACTTTACCAAGAAAACCACCTTCATATTGGCAAGAGGCCGCGCTTGTGACAACACCTTCACTTGATGGCGTTTTCGCTTTTCTTGCGGCTTCTTCATCTGCACTTGACGTTTGTGCGAAAGCTGAAGCGGTTGAAGCGAGTACCAATGCAATTGTAGCACCCGCGATTTTAAGTTTGGACATGGAATGCTCCTTAATAAATAGTTAAAGGTCTTTAGCAGACCTTCATCCACCTGTTAAACCCTACACATGCATTTTTTTGCATGTGCTGTGCCAAATTGACCCTTTTATGAAAGCTAATGCCCAATGATGCCAGATTTCAGTTACGAAACCCGAGCTGGCGCTTCCCGTGGCCGGATTATTTGCGGAGTTGACGAAGCTGGCCGCGGACCCCTGTCAGGGCCTGTCATTGCGGCTGCTGTTATCGTCGACCCAGAAAATATTCCAGCAGGTCTAAATGACAGTAAAACCCTTTCCCATCCGATGCGTGAACGACTCCTGAATATACTCGTGCAAAACGCGAAAATTGGCATCGGCATATCCGAACCTGGCGAAATTGATCGCCTCAACATCTTGTGGGCCTCAATGGCGGCCATGCACAGAGCCATAGAAAACCTATATATTTCAGTAGATTGCGCCTTAATTGATGGCAATCGCGTGCCGCCAAACCTAAAATGCGAATCTCACGCTATCGTGAAAGGTGATGCAAAAAGTCTTTCTATTGCCGCCGCCTCCATCGTCGCAAAAGTGACGCGCGATCATCTCATGGCAGAAGCCGATGCACGATTCGTAGGATATGGCTCCGCACGGCATAAGGGTTATCCAACAAAAGCACACCGCGAAGCCGTTGAATCCTTAGGCCGGAGCCCTGCACATCGCTGGACATTTGGGAATAAGGATTAGCCGCGTTCTCCTTTGCCCCGCTCTTGCGCCATATAGTCTTCCGTCCGCATCTCCATGAGGCGGCTTACCGTGCGCTCAAACTCAAAAGCACCGTCGCCTTTCTCATATAATTCAGCAGGTTCAACCGCCGCGCTCATTACAAGTTTGGTCCGAGATTCATAAAGTGCGTCAATTAAAGTCACAAAACGCTTGGCCGCATTCCGCATATGCGCCCCCATCTCAGGGACGTTTTCTATAATAACTGTATGAAAAGATTGCGCGATTTCCAAATATTCGGCGGGGCTGCGATTAGCTTCGCAGAGTTTTTCAAAATCACTAAGTAAAACGCCGCGGGCTGTTCTATTAAACTCCAAAGTCCGGCCCTGCACGAGTAAATCGGTTTTTACAGGCTTGCCGTCTCGCGTTAGCCGAACCCAAGCCGCAGTGACCGCAGCCTCAGCCTCATCGCCTAAGGGAGTATGATATACAGGCGCCGCTTTTAGGGCGCGCAACCGATGATCCACATCCCCATCAAAGGCGTGAATAATGAGATGTTCGGGCATCATCTCGACGAATGGGAGGAACAGGTTTCGGTTAAGCCCGTTTTCATAGAGCGTATCTGGCGAGCGGTTTGAGGTCGCGATAACAACGACGCCTTCCTTCAGCCATAGCGCTTCAAATAAGCGCGAGAGGATCATCGCATCGGTAATATCCGTGACATGAAACTCATCAAAACATAGAAGCTTCGCTTCGCTGGCTATCGCCCGCGCCACAGGTGCAATTGGATCATCCCCAGCGCCCCGAACATGATGCGGGCTTGCGCGCCGGCCGTCTTTATCCAACTTGCGCCAGGCGTTAATTCGCTCGTGGATATCCAGCATAAAGGCGTGAAAATGTGTCCGGCATTTTGGCGTGAACTCCGCCGCTTCATAGAACCAATCCATGAGCATCGACTTTCCTCGCCCCACACCGCCATACATATAAAGCCCGCGCGGTACTTGCGTTCGGTTTCCTAAAAACCGCCCGAGCACCCCGCCGCCGCCCGGTTCATATTCCGCGAGCGCGGCCAATCGCGCATCAAGAGCAATGGCCGCTTCGGTTTGCAGATCGTCTCGGACGAGCACGCCGTCCGCGATCCGCTTTTCTAGACGAGATTGAATTGGCCCCATTATTTCACACCGACAAAAGGATGATGGCGAGACCCAAGACGCCAAAGCTAATTAATACAAGGCTGTAAAATAGCGGTTTATTTCGGATAGGGGCAGGTTCCATGAAAATGCTTTGGCCGAGTAGCTCTCTTTCGTCAACGCGCGGAAAGAGAATCTCTTGAAAGATATACCCATGATAAAAACGGTGTTCATGAACTGTTAATCTGGTATTACGCTATTGTAATAGTTATTAAGCAATAAGTGCGGAATAGCCGCTGCTTAACTTTCTGTCTGGAGGGACACATATAATGGAATTTTTAAATCAGTTCATGGCTGGCGACGGCTGGCAAAAATGGGTAGCCGCAGGCATAATTCTTGTCGTCGGTTATATTATTTCGATGGTTCTCAGAGGTCTTGTCTCTGGCGCCATCAATCGTACAGGTATTGGCAAGCGTGCGAAAACGACGGGCGGCAACATCGGTAAATCTGTCGGTAAGGCCGTCTTCTGGATCGCATTATTATACACACTTTTCCTCGCACTTTCACGCGCAGGTCTTGGTGACTATTTCGGCCCAGTTGAAACGCTTCTAAATGATGTTGCTGCGTTTGTTCCAAAAATCATTGGGGCTGGCTTTACATTCTTCATCGGCTTCATCGTTGCTAAAGTTGCTGGCAACGCCACGACATCCGTTCTTGAGGCAGCTCAAGTGGACAATCTCGCTGCAAAGTCTGGCGTCACATCTGCAACGGGCAGTAAAGGTTCACTCGCAAAAGCACTTGGAACGCTCGTCTTTGTTATCATCATTGTCCCAGTTGCTGTTGCAGCCCTTG
>CAZNXP010000004.1:0-21136 GCA_964576955.1 uncultured Algimonas sp. | reverse complement strand
CGAGCGCAATCATCGCCGCATTATCTCCGCAGAATTTCAGAGGCGGGGCGATGAAGTCAAAGCTGCGGCTTTCTGCGAGCTGTTTTAACCCAGCACGTAATTCCGTATTGGCAGCAACCCCGCCTGCGACGACGAGGCGGGCTTGATCTGTCTCGCCCGTTTTGCGGCGGTAGAGCGTCATGGCTTTGCTTACGCGGTCAAGCATGGTGTCGGTCATGGCGCGCTGGAAACTCGCGGCGAGGTCGGCTTTGGCCGTCTCGGATTTATCGCTGGCGTCCCACGCGCGGGCGACGGCGGTTTTTAATCCAGCGAAAGAAAAATCCGCATGGTCGCGGCCTTTCATCGGGCGAGGTAATTTGATGGCTTCGGGATTTCCGCGCGCGGCCCAATTTTGGACTTGCGGCCCGCCGGGAAAGCCAAGCCCCATGACCTTGGCGGTTTTATCAAAAGCTTCCCCTGCCGCATCGTCAACTGTGCTGCCAAGCCGCTCATAGGTGCCTAGCCCCGTAACAGAGAGAAGCTGCGAATGTCCGCCTGAGACGAGCAGCAGTAAATAAGGAAAGGCGCAGTCTTCAGTCAGGCGGGGGGAGAGGGCATGGCCTTCCAGATGATTGACCGCCATCAGCGGTTTTCCAAGGGCCATGGCGAGGCCTTTTGCACTCATTAGCCCCGTGATAACCCCGCCAATCAAGCCGGGTCCAGCTGTTGCGGCAATGCCGTCAATTTTGTCCCAAGCCAGCCCAGAGGTTTTGACAGCTTTCGCGGTAATGGCTTCGATTTTCCGCATATGGGCGCGGGCCGCGATTTCAGGGACCACGCCGCCAAAGGGACGATGTTCTTCATCTTGGCTGGCGATGATATTGGAGAGAAGCTCTATGCGGCCGCTCGGATGACGGCGCAGCACGCTCGCTGCCGTCTCATCGCAAGAGGATTCAAGGCCCAAAACTATCAGCGGGCCATCTTGTTTTCTCGTCATTTTAGGGGCATGTGCCATGAGCGCTGACCTAAGGACTGACGCCACATTATGCAATCATCTCTTCTCACTATCGGCACACGCGGCTCTCCGCTGGCTCTTTATCAAGCGCAGCTCGTGCAGCGCCTGATTTGCGAGACCTCGGGACGAACGCCTGAACAGGTTATCATCAAAATATTGAAGACAAGCGGCGATACAATCAAAGGCGAGCTTAAGGATTTTGGCGGGAAAGGCCTATTCACGCGGGAATTGGAACTGGCTTTGCTGGACGGCTCTATCGATTTGGCGGTCCACTCTATGAAAGATGTTCCGACGGTAGGACATGATGAGCTGCGTGTGGGTGCTATCTTGCCGCGCGCCGATGTGCGGGATGCTTTTATCTCTGTGAAATATAACTCTATCGAAGAACTGCCCAAAGGTGCTTTGATTGGCTCCGCGAGCCTGCGCCGCCGCGCACAGCTTGCGGCCTTGCGGCCTGATTTGGCCTTTTGTCTTTTGCGCGGAAATGTCGGAACGCGGCTCGAAAAATTAGAAACAGGTGTTTGCGATGCCACGATGCTTGCTTGCGCGGGATTGCGGCGGTTGGAACAAGATGAGCGCATTACGGAAGCTGTAGAAACCAACGTTATGCTCCCCGCACCCGCGCAAGGCGCGATTGGGATTGAAATTCGCAAAGACCGCGAAGATTTGAAAACGGTACTGGCGCCGCTCCATGACGAAGGCGCGCAATTGGAAACGACAGCGGAACGGGCTTTTCTACGCGCGTTGGATGGAAACTGCCGCACGCCGATAGCGGCTTTAGCACGATGGGACGGGAAGCAATTGTCTCTGAAAGGCGAAATCCTCGCGAAAGACGGGTCATTGCGAATTGCCCAAGAGGTGACAGGGAAAGTCGCGAACGTAGCGCAGGCCTATGATTTAGGATTTAAACTTGGCGAAGCCGTCCGCACCGAGACCGCTGGGCGCATTACCTTTGATGACTAAGGCTTGGCTGACACGAACGCGGCCAGCTGCAGATGAGAGCGCGGAGCTTTGGCGCGCGGCGGGGTTTGACCCGCTGATTGCGCCTTTGTTGGAGGTTCAGTCTGTCTCCCATGATGGCTTGCCGAAAGACGCGGTTCTTATTTTCACCTCGAAGAATGCGATTGACCATGTGGCCTGCGGTGGTCAGCGCGCGATTTGTGTCGGGGATGCCACAGCGGAAAAGGCGCGCGCGGCAGGATTTACAAATGTTGTCTCTGTTGACGGGACCTCATCGGATGTGACGGCGTGGGTGCAGGCGAATTTGCCGAGCTCTCAAAAGCTTTGCCATGTCTCGGGCTGGCATATTCGCGGGTCTATTGCCGAGGATTTACTTGCCGCCGGATATGATGCGGGGCGCGTGATTGTGTATCGGTCAGTCCCGCGTCTTATTTGGCCTGATGAGCCCATCTCTATCTTGGCGCTTTATTCTCCGCTAGCCGCTCAAACATTTGCAAAAGCCGCGAAAACGCATGACGTCTCGGCCGTCACTGCGGTCTGCATCAGTCAGGCCGTCGCAGATGAACTTTCAGGCCTAGACTTAAAATCCGTATATATCGCGGCGCGCCCCCGCGAAGATGAACTGATTATGGCTGCGAAAAAGGATTAGATTAGAACCCTTGATGTGAAGGGGTAAGGCACCTTAAGTTAGCGCCATGGAATATGAAGACCTAATTAAAGAAGAGGCAGGTCCGTCCGCAGAAAAGCCTGAAGGCGAAGATGAGTTTGAGGCGGTGGAAGTGCCTGCGAAATCACCTTGGAAAGCCTTTATCTTAACTGGGCTTTTGGCGAGTTTATTTGGGGCTGTAGGAGGCGGCGCAGGGATTTATGCGGCCCTGAATAAAATTTCGCCCAAGTCCGCTACCACCCAGACTGTAGACCTGTCGCCGCTCGAAGGAAATTTCAAACGCCTGTCGACCCGTCTCAAAACCGCCGAAGATAAATTGCAAGAAGTCGCCAATCGCCCCGCGCCTGAGCCCACACAAGACTTTGAGCCTACCGACTTATCTGATGTGGAAAACCGGTTGCAGGCTTTAGAAAGCGCGCCGCGCCCTGAAATTGACCCAGAGGCGCTGAGTGCATTGCAATCCGCGCAAAAGGACGGATTTAAGTGGCCAGATGTTTCAAACTTAGAGACACGGATTGAATCGCTTGAAAGTGAACCCGATGCGGAGGTGCAAACGGAGCTGCCTGCCGAGCTTTTAGAACGCCTAACGGCTTTGGAAGAGAATATTGATAGCCTACAAAATGCCCCTAGCGAGACAGGGCAGGCGGGCGAAGCGCTATCGGCTTTGGAAGCCCGTCTTGCGGCGCTTGAAAATCGCCCCGCGCCAATACCTGTCGTCGAGCGGGTTTCAATTCTGGCCTTTCCCAAAGACCAGCTCATGGACGCGCTTGAAACAACGAAAAGCGGGAACTTAATTGAAAAAACATTGTCTCGCCATATTCGCGTGAAAGACGCCAATGATCCATTGACCTTGATTGAGGGCATTGAGACAGATTTAAGCGGCGGGGATTTGACCGCTGCTCTTGAAAAATTCAAACGCCTACCCGAGCCCGTGCAATCTGCTGGACAAGCTTGGTATGAAAGTGTGAAAGCCAGTTTATGACAAAATATGTGGTTACAATTCTCGCCTTTCTGGTGGCCTTACTCTTGCTCTTATTTTGGGTAGGGGGGGATATCTTTCTCACGCTGACTTCTTCTGCGAGTTCAGGCATATTGGCCTTTGGTGAAATTAGCCTGTCTTGGCAGGCTGTTATTGTTGCGGGCGTTGTTGGAACTTTGGGTCTTATTGGGCTTTGGTCGCTGTTTTTGTGGCTCTGGCGTCTTCCCCGCCGCGTGAAGTCCGGAGTTGGTTTGCGACGGCGCAATCAGGCCTTGGATGCCATGGAAGAAGCTTTGCTGGCCGGCGCGGAAGGCGACGTTAAAAAAGCCAGAAAGAAGTCGGAAGTCGCGCGTAAGCTAATCGGGTCAACGGAATTGGGACGCGTCATTTCAGCCTTATCAGCCGAAGCCTCTGGCGACCGCGATGTGGCCGTTGAGCATTATCAAGCCATGCTGGAGAGTGATAAGACGCGGGCGACGGGTCAACGCGGCCTCGCGCAAAATATGCTGGCAACGGGTGATCTACCCGGCGCGATTGCTCAGTGCCGCGAAGCCTATAGCACAAATCCAGAGGCTCGCTGGGCCTTTGATACTTTGTTCAAAGCTGAAGTCGCTAATCATCAATGGTTAGATGCGGAAAGCAGTCTTGATAAAGGCGAACAGCGCAAACATGTTGAGAAAAATATCGCTCGTCGACGCCGCGCCGTTTTGAATACGGCAGAGGCCGACAGGCTGCATGATGACGGTGAGTATGCTGCCGCATTGGAATTGGCGGTGAAAGCCCATAAATTGGCCCCTGAATTTGCGCCCGCGACGGCGCTAGCGGCTAAGCTCTATAAAATTCAAGGTGATCCAAAAGCGGCAACAAAATTGATTGAAAAAAGCTGGTCCCAAGCCGCGCACCCCGCGCTGTCTCTCTCCTTTTTGGATACGCTCGAAAACGCAGATAATAAAACGCGGGACAAGAGATTGGCGGCTCTCGTGAAGCAAGCACCGGATCACCGCGAGACAAAAATTATTCTCGCAGAAGATCATTTACGCCGCGGAGATGCAGTCCAAGCTTGGGCAGTCCTCAGTCCGCTTCTACGCGGAAATGAAGCGCCGTCTTCGCGTCTCTGTGTGCTGGCAGCGCAATCTGAAGAGCGCCTAAATAATCCAACGGATGCACGGCTTTGGCTACAACGCGCCGCCATTGCGCCCCGAGAAGCCGATTGGTCTGACCTCGACCCAAGCGGGGAGAGCTTTGATTATTCCCCGCAAGATTGGCGCCGACTCGTGTTTTCATTTGGGGATACGGGTGAACTCATTCACCCGCGCTTTGATAGGCGTTCGCCTTTGCGCCTGCCGGGCGTTAAAGAAACGGAACCTGAAGCCGAGAAAGACGCACCAGCTCAAGCCGAGGCGGCGTCAGAGAGCAGCGCTGAGCCAAGCCAGCCAGAGCAAAAGGGATTAGCGGATAGGTTGGATAGTCTTTTAGATAAACCTAAATCTTAAGTCAGCATCATAACAATTTTCGGAAGCAGCCAACGATTTATCCATAAAATCACCATGGCAGCGAAGAAAAATCCCATATCGAAATTACCCAGCGGGGGAATGATTTTCCGAAAGGGTGCGACAATTGGATTGACGACGCTACTGAGCAATCCGTAAATTTGACGAGCCGTCGGATTATGCGGGCTGACGATATTCAGCATGAATAACCAGCTTAGAATAACATAGATAATAAAGACAAAGAACACCAAGCTGAAAATCGGCATGATGAAAAATGTTATAATTGACGCAATAAAACTCATGTAAGGACTCTTTGTTATTTCGTCCTATCTAGGGAGCGCGCCGCCTCGCGGCAAGCCGTTTCCTGCACTCACCGTCTTGATGTTTGTAGGCTTTGCCACAGCATTGCCTTATTCTCGTCAACACTCTGACGAATATGCCCTGTAGACCTGACATAACACATGAACAGGAGAAGGGTTGAGCCATGCAGACGATGAGTTTAGTGAGACAGAGAGATTATTCACCGCGGCGCGCCGTGGAACATGCTGGGAAACGCAATATGCCTAAAATTTTTCTCGTTGATGATGACGAAAACATCCTCACATCGGTCTCGATGTTTTTGGAGAATGAAGGCTATGAAGTCCGCAAATTTCACGACGGCGTCACGGCTTTAGAGGCCCTCAAAGCCTCGCCGCCTGATTTAGCGGTTTTTGACGTGAAAATGCCGCGTATGGACGGATTGGAATTGCTCCGCCGTTTGCGTCAAACCTCAAACCTACCCGTGATTTTCCTGACCTCTAAGGATGATGAATTTGATGAAGCAATCGGGTTTAACATGGGGGCGGATGATTATATCACAAAGCCCTTTAGCCAGCGCTTGTTAGGTGAGCGCATTAAGGCGGTTTTGCGCCGTGCAAAACTGACCGATATTGAATTGCCAACGCCGCAAGAAGGCGATGATAAAGTTATCCGGCGGGGCAAATTGCTGCTCGACCCAAATCGTCATGCCTGTTCATGGGACGGAAATGCGGTGCGGCTAACTGTAACAGAATTTCTGATTTTGGAATCGCTGGCCAGACGACCGGGATATGTGAAATCTCGCGACCAACTTATGGACGCGGCCTATGATGACCAAATCTATGTGGATGACCGGACGATTGATAGCCATATCAAACGGCTGCGTAAGAAATTCCGCAAAACAGATAAGAGCTTTGACGGTATCGAAACGCTCTATGGTGTCGGCTATAAATATAAAGAAGCATAAGTTCCGAGTAAATTCGAACAAGACCTTGGGCATTTGACCTGATAACAGGGTCAAATATGCCTGAGACGATCCCACAAGAACCCAAGCGAAAGCGTCTGCGTCGAAATCGTCGGCGCGGCGCGCGTCGCTCATTATGGACGTCGCGGCTGACACGCAACATATTCCTCTCCAATCTCATTGGTTTGATTATTTTGGTCGCGGGCGCTCTGGCGATGAACCGCTTCGAGGTCGGCCTTATCAATGCCAAGGTTGATAATCTCAAATCTCTCGCGTCGACAATTACAACGGTGATTGGAGAACAAGCCACGGGTTTTGGCGGGACCGCGCAATTGGACGTCGACGGCGCTCGGCAGGTCTTGCGCGGCGTTAATGTGCAAGAGGGCTGGCGCGTCCGTCTGCATAATAAATCAGGCGAGTTGGTCGCGGACACCAGCCAGTTAAGTGATGAAATTACAATAGAGTCGCTGGACCCAATTGTCACAGAACGCCCTGAAAGAGCGAAACAGGATATATGGCGCGAAAAAATACGGAGCTGGATTGACAATAAATTGCATAATTTGCCGTGGCGCAAAGCGCGGCGCGAAAGCCTACGACGCAACCTAAAAGCCGAGGTGCGTGCAGGATTGGCAGGGGAGAGCAGCTATGGTCAACGGTTTGACTCTGGTGATAATCTTATCGTCACGGTTTCTCTTCCAATCAAACGCGTTCAGCAAGTGCTCGGCGTTGTCACCGTTGAGAGCAGCGATGTTGGGTCGATTGTGACGGCCGAACGGCAAGCGCTGGCGCCGATTATCCTTCTGGCATTTTTAGCCATGTTCCTCACATCTTTTGGTCTGACTCTCTTTATCAGCTTGCCGATGCGCCGCCTGGCGCGCGCCGCCGAGATTGTGACGCGCAGCGCAAAGAAACGCGACGCGATTCCAGACCTCTCTCACCGCCGAGATGAAATTGGCGACCTATCGCTGGTCCTACGGGATATGACGGAAGGGCTTTACAGCCGTATTGATGATATTGCTGATTTTGCCGCAGATGTGGCACATGAAATTAAAAACCCATTGACCAGCCTGCGCTCAGCGTCAGATACATTGCGGGTTGCGAAGACGAAAGAACAGCGCGAAAAATTAATTGATATTATCCAACAAGATGTGTCTCGCATGGACCGGCTTATTACTGATATTTCTAAGGCCTCGAAAGTGGATGCCAATCTGGCGCGGGAAACTGCTAAAACCTTGGATGTCGGGGAAATCGCGATGAATATTGTTGAATTTTACGAACAAACCCGCTCGCAAGACGGCGCGCGCGTTGTCAATGCGACCGCCATAGATGCGAATGCGCCGATTTATATCCGTGCCTATGAAACACCTTTTGCGCAAGTCTTACGAAACCTCATCGATAATGCGCTGACCTTTTCTCCGGATACGGGCGAAGTTGTTGTCACGGCCAAGAAAGATGGAGGCCGCGTCATCTTCACCGTGGAAGATGACGGGCCGGGCATCCCGGAAGATAACCTCGAAACGGTTTTCGAACGATTTTACACCCAGCGGCCTAAGGGGGCGAGTTTTGGTAGTCATTCAGGTCTAGGTCTAGCGATTTGCCGTCAAATCATAACGGCTCATCGCGGTAAAATATTTGCAGAAAACCGCGTCAATGAAGAGGGCGAAATAGTCGGTGCTAAATTCACTGTGGACGTGCCCAGACAGCGCCCATCTAATGAAAATTAGAAACTGTTACCCAAGCCGGTCTTTGGACGCCCCCAATACAATATGAGAGGTAATTGTGCTGACCATAGACAGCGTGCCTAATCTATCGGCGTGGAAGGCCTTATAGGCCGATAGGTCGGCTACTTCGATACGGAGTAAATATTCAACACTGCCCGTGATGTTATGGCATTCTTGAACTTCTGGGGCTTTATCCATGGCCGCTTCAAAGGCGAGCGCATCTTTTCGTAAGTGGCCACTAAGTCCCACCATAACAAAGATGACGACATCTACGCCGAGGGTTTTGCGGTCAATAATCGCACGATAGCCCTTTATTATGCCGCGCTGTTCTAAAT
The DNA here is from genome assembly GCA_964576955.1 of uncultured Algimonas sp. Taxonomy (GTDB): domain Bacteria; phylum Pseudomonadota; class Alphaproteobacteria; order Caulobacterales; family Maricaulaceae; genus Litorimonas. The sequence goes on along the minus strand of CAZNXP010000004.1, from coordinate 12,729 downwards.
CTTGAACGCGGCGAAGACAGGCCGAGGGCGAGAGCCCGACTCGTTTCGCGAGTTCAATATTACTCATGCGCCCATCGTCTTGAAGGTTTTGCAATATTGCAGCGTTAAATGAGTCTAATTTTGTCATATATTGTTCAAATAATAATTTTCTGACACAATATGCAAGAATATTCAGCTGTGAATGCGCTAATTATTCTCCAAGAAGGAGAATCATCATGCCGATAGCGCGTTTAGAGAGTTACGAAATTAGCGAGACCCGCGGCTTTTTATGCGGCTATGATGCGACAGCCGTCGAGCTGAACGGAGATTGGGCGCGCGCTCAGAAAGTTGCGATGCGCTTGCCGCAATTGTTGACGACAGGACGGGTCCGAGAGCTTTTACGGCGGGATTTACCTTTGCTGACGGAAGCGGATGTCGGGGGCCTCTCCGAGACGCAAGCGCGGGCAGCCATGGTGCATTATAGTTTTATGGTTCAAGCCTATGTCTGGGGCGAAGCTGAGGCCTCGGCCGTTTTACCAGAATGTTTGGCGCGTCCAATGTGTGCCTTGGCCGATAAGCTCGGGCAACAACCGCTTCTGCCTTACAGTGGGTATGTGCTCGATAATTGGGGGATGCATGACCCTGACGGGGCGGTGGATTTATCCAATATCTATGTCATTCAAAATTTCTCGGGGGGACAAGACGAAAACTGGTTCATCCTCGTCCATGTTGCGATTGAAGCGCGGGCAGGTGCGGCATTGGCCCGTATGCCAGCTGTTATCGAAAATGTTGCGGCGGGAAATGCTGCGGAGGTGACACGGCTATTAAATGAAATTGCGGAGGTTTGGACGGACCTCAAAGATATTTTTGACCGTATGCCAGAGCGCTGTGACCCCTATGCTTATTTCGAACGGGTCAGGCCTTATATTCATGGGTGGAAAGATAACCCCGCTCTTCCAAACGGGGTCATGTATGAGGGTGTTAAGTCCCATGGCGGAGCGGCGCAAAGCTACCGCGGGCAAACAGGCTCTCAATCTTCTATTGTGCCCTGCATGGATGCGCTGCTCGGCGTGGGACATGCCGCGGACCCGATGAAGACCTATTTGGATGAGCTGCATATTTATCGTCCGCCGGGACATCGCCGCTTTATTGATGATTTGCGTGCAGAAAGCCGTTTGCGGGATTTCGTTATCCAGACATCTGACGCGGAATTATCTGAGGCTTATAATGCGAATGTTCAGGCTGTGGCTGATTTTCGCAGCCGTCATTTGGAATATGCAGCGAGCTACATAAATAAGCAGCAACGCAAAGCTACTGGCAATGATACCTCTGTTGGGACTGGCGGAACGCCTTTCATGAAATATCTAAAAAAGCACCGGGATGAAACCCAAGCCAATCTGATATCCATTGGATAGTGGATAGTCCTGTTAAAACCCACAATCTGACGGAATTAGCTCTTCACAGCGCCCTCAAATTTTGATTAGGATAAGGTTCGATTTCGTAATTTGAGGTGTCGATTTGATCGGTCTCGTCATTGTAACCCACGGCCAATTGGCCATAGAGCTTCGCCGCGCGACAGAACATGTCGTCGGGCCGCAGGATGCAATGGAAACCATTTGCATTGGACCTGATGACGATATGGAAAGACGCCGTGTAGATATAAGGCAGGCCGTCGAGCGGGTTGATAATCGCGCGGGCGTTATTTTACTGACCGATATGTTTGGCGGCACGCCTTCAAACCTTGCGATATCCATGTTGCAAGACGGTAAAGTCGAAGTGCTGGCTGGCGTGAATTTACCCATGTTGATAAAGCTTGCAGAAGCCCGCGAAACGGCCTCTCTGGAAGATGCGAGCCTGAAAGCGAAACAAGCTGGGCAACGCTATATCGCCATTGCGTCGAAAATTTTATCGGGTGAGGCTTAGGCGCTCATGCCTTCGGCCTCTGCCAGAATAACCCTTGTCAATGAGCGTGGTCTTCATGCGCGGGCATCCAATAAATTTATGGAATGCGTTATGCGCTATAATGCGGAAGTTCGTGTGAGAAGTCATAATGATGTTTGCGCAGAATCTGTTGAAGCCGATAGCGTCATGGAGCTTTTACTCCTTGGGTCCGCTTGCGGCGAGGATATTACGGTTAGCGCAGAAGGTCCAGAGGCGAGTGTCGTTGTCGAAGCTCTGACGAAATTAGTTGAGAATGGTTTTGGGGAAGGGGAATGAAGCCTTATTGGCTTGTTCTCGCGCTAGGTTTGACGGCATGTGGGTCGACCAGCGTTTTTACGCCCCGCTCCGCCTATCCGCCTGACCCATGGGTAAAAGGCTATTCCGACCCTGATGATTGCATTGGGGGCGAAGACTTAGCGGCTGTTAAATTTGAGATGCCGACATATCCGAAATCCGCCTTTAGAAACGGTCTGCAAGGCTGGACAATCGTGAGGCTAGATTTAGATGCAGATGGCATAACAAATAATGTGCGCATTGAACGCTCCGTACCAAGCGGGACCTTTGATAAGGCTTCGATTAAAGCCGTGGAAGCTTGGCAATTCCGCCCGCCTGCAGCCCCTTTATTAAACTGCCGCGTGTTGCTGAAATATCGATCAGGTGAAGCCGTTCTGGGTGGATAGACGGGTTTCTTAAGGCTTAATTTATTACGCTGCGTAGGCGGAACGTTAACTCTTTTGCAGTATGTTACAACTCATGCGCGAAGTGGGGAAAATAATTCCGGTGATTTTATCCGGAGGAGCAGGTAGCCGTTTATGGCCTGCCTCACGCTTGGCTGCGCCAAAGCAAATGTTGCCATTGGTGACTGAAAAAACGATGATTCAAGAGACCGTGTTGAGATTTACCTCGGACATGTATCATGCGCCGGTTTTTATTTGCGCCGCCAATCATGAACCCCTCATTCGGCAGCAAATGCAGGACATTAATGTTGAAATTGGTGGGTTCCTAGTTGAGCCATTCGCCCGCAATACAGCCGCGCCAGCGGTTGTGGCCGCGCTTCACGCGCTGTCAGTAGAAGAAGACGCTTTGGTTTTAGTTGTTCCAGCTGATCATCATATTGAAAAGCCAGACGCATTCCGCCGAGCCGTTGCGGCCTGCGCGCCTGTCGCTGCGCATGGTTATTTGATGACATTCGGCATTACGCCAGATCACGCGGCGACAGGGTTTGGATATATCCGAAAGGGTGACACCTTGAGCCCCGGCGCTTTTATTGTCGATAGTTTCGTTGAAAAACCGCCAAAAGATGTGGCCGAAAGCTATTTCGCATCAGGCGAATATTTCTGGAATTCAGGCATATTCCTCTTTCATGCACAGACTTTGTTAGACGAAATGGAAACATATTCTCCGCGCGTCTCAGGGCCAGCCATGGCGGCTTACGAGAATGCAAGTCAGTCAGGCGATGTCTGGAATTTAAACCCAAAGCATTTTGCAAATGTTGAAAGCGCGCCTGTTGATAAGGCGGTTATGGAACATACGCGTAAAGCTGGCGTCGTCCCCTGTCAGTTAGGATGGCATGATATTGGTTCGTTCAAAGCCCTAAAGGACTTAAAAGCGGATTCCGACGGGCTTGCCTTGTCCGGAAATATTCGTCTATCGCAAACCAAGGACTGCCTGATTGAAACCGATGGTCCGCTTGTGGCGGCAGTTGGCGTGGAAAATCTCGCTATTATTGTCAAAGACGGCGCTGTTCTGGTGCTCAACCTAGATAAGTCTCAAGACGTTAAAGAGATTGTCACTCAGCTAAAATCAGAAGACGATACGCCGTTTCTATAGCTCAAGCTGTTTTGCGGCGATAAATTCGCCTCATAGACTACATTCTCACCTTTCCCAGATGGATTTGGTTCTGTAGAGCCGAGAGCAAATAAGCCTATGTAATGGCTCATAGGGTTAGTCTAGAGGGAACGTCCATGTTTGCAGATGCGGACATTATGACATGGGTGGGACTGGGCGCCGTCGTTGTCGCCTTTGTCGCTATCATGTTTGCTATGCGTCTTTCTGTACGGGAAGGCGCGTCGGCGGCGCGTTGGAAAAAGAAAGCGACCGCGCTTGATGGCCGTCTGGGATCTTATGATTCCATCATGGGGGCTTATCCAGGACTGATCCTCGTTTGGGAAGAATTACCCGTTACCACTGATGAAGGATGGGGCGATCCGAAAGTTCTGGGAAGTCCTGCGGCTTTGGCCTCTATGATGCGTTTCGCTGATCCGGGTCCAGCCAGTCAATTAGCCATGCGGGTTTTGGACGGTCTTGCCGACCTAAATACAATTTCTGAACGTCCAGATTCCCAACCCCTGCGAACCTATGTTCAAAAATTGCGGACCAATGGCGAGTCTTTCTCTATCTCTATCGTTTTGCCAGAAGGTAATATTATTGAAGCGGACGGCCGGGTTGCGGGCCGGCAAGTTGTGCTTTGGCTGGAAGATGCGTCCATTCGCGGCGAGGATGAGCGGGCGGCTATTTCTCGGTTTGAAAATTCTCGTATTACTTCCGAGACTGACCCCATTGCCTTTATCGAGATGATGAGCCGCGCGCCATTTCCGCTTTGGCGCATGAATAGTGCAGGGCGAATAAATTGGGTCAATTCCGCTTATGTGGAAGCGGTCGGCGCCTCCGATGTTAGAGATGTCACGCAAAGCCAAATCCATTTGGATGAGCAATGTATTGCAGATGCTAAGACCTGTCTGTCCACACAAAAGCACCATAAATCTATGCGTCATATTGTTTTGGACGGCGAGCGGCGCGCGACCTCTATTTCGCTATTCCCGATTAATGGCGGCTTGGCGGGGATTGCAACTAACGCGGATGAAACAGAAAGTTTGCGCGGCGCGCTAAAGCTGCACGTCGAAGCTCATGACAAGCTCCTGAACTCTATGGACGAAGCTGTCGTGATTTTCGGCAGTGACAAGAAGGCGAGTTTCGAAAATGAAGCGTTTCGCGTCATGTTCGGATTAGACGAGTCTTGGTCTCGGGACCGGCCTACCCATGGTGAATGGCTCGACCATATGCGCGAGCGCGGCCAAGTGCCTGCACAGCCCGACCACGGGAGCTGGAAAGCCGAAGAGCTAAGCCTTTATACGGAATGGCCATCTGAAATGCCGGCAACGCTTTGGCACTTGCAAGATGGGCGTACGCTTCGCCTTGTACGTATGCGCGACCCTCAAGGCGGGATCACCTTGATGTTCTCGGACATGACCGACCGTATTGATCTCGAAGGGCGTCTCGGCACGCTGATTAATGTGCAGCGCGCGACATTGGATAAGCTATCAGAAGGTATTGCGGTTTACGGAACAGATGGTCGTTTGAAAATCCACAATAATGCCTTCGCCCGTATGTGGAATTTGAATGAAGAAGACTTAAAAGACGCGCCGCGCTTTTCCTCGCTTATAGACCTATGTTTGCCGCTCTATCATGACCGTGATTTTTGGAACGATTTGAAGGCACGCGCGACGGATTCAAACCCTGAAGTTCGGCGGCAAGTCGAAGGCGAAATTCGCCGCTCTGACGATAAGATGCTGACATGGCTGTCTAAACCTTTGCCAGACGGCGCGACGCTCGTGGCGTGGGATGATGTGACCTCCGCCCGTAAAACGGAAGCGGCCCTCATTGAACGCGCCGAGGCTTTGGAAGAAGCGGACCGGATGAAATCGGAATTTGTGGGTCATGTTAGCTATCAACTGCGGACTCCGCTGACCACGATTTCAGGCTATGCCGATTTCCTTCAAAATGGCGGCGCAGGCGAAATGAATGACAAACAAAGCGAATATGTTTTTGCGATACAAAGCGCGTCAGAAGAACTCGCAAAAATTATCGATGATATTCTCGATATTGCGGCGATTGAGGCCAATGTACTTGATCTCGATTTGGGCGATGTCGATGTCTATGAGGTTTTATCTCATGCGCTAGATTATGTCGCGACGAAAGCAGATGATACGAGAATATCGATGGAGCTGGATTGTCCGCGCGATATTGGCGTAATCCGCGCAGATGAGACCCGGATTAAGCAAATTGTTTATAACCTCCTGTCCAATGCTTTGCGGTTTACCAAACCGGGCGGGCTTATTCTTCTTGGCGGCGAGCGGGCGCCAGGCGGCGGGGTGCAAATCTGGGTGAAAGATGACGGCGTCGGCATTCCGACAGATAGGCAAAGTCAGGTGTTTGAGAGTTTCCAAAGCTCAAGAGGCGGCGCTGGCTTAGGCCTCGCGCTCGTACAGCGCTTCGTCGAGCGGCATGGCGGTTGGGTAGAGCTGGAGAGCGCCGAAGGGCAGGGCACACATGTGACCTGTTATCTGCCGAAAGAAGCCGCGGCAGATGCGGGTCATCCAGAACTATTTGAAGCTTGAGGCGGGTGCCTACTGGCTTTCGGGGGTCGTGACTTCGATTCCATCCAACTCATCATTCATGAGAATTTGGCAGCTCAGACGTGAGTTATCCTGAACGCCTTCTGCGAAATCGAGCATGGAATCTTCCATATCATCTTTTTCTTTAAGCTTGGGCAAGAAGGCTTCGCTGACATAAACATGGCATGTCGCGCAAGCGCAGGCTCCGCCGCAATCTGCATCAATGCCTGGAACCATATTTTGAACGGCAACTTCCATAATGGAGGCGCCAGTTTTGGCTTCAACTTCGCGGCGCTCGCCAGCATGGTCAATATAGATGATTTTGGGCATGTAAGCTCTCACTCATATTTAGTGTCGTCGCAGTGTATCTAAGTGCTTGCACCGCGATTGCAAGACGCTAGACCGTAAACTGTGCAGCACCTCTCAATTATGATAGAAGCCGACATGCTAGAGTTAGGCGCCCGTTTGGGCCGTGCCCTTCGCGCAGGCGATACGGTTGCGCTGATTGGCGGATTAGGCGCAGGGAAAACGACTTTGGCGCGCGGATTGGTTCAAAGCCGCTTGCCCCATGAAATTGTACCCTCGCCCACCTATACGCTTGTCCAGACCTATGACTTTCCAAATTTTACGCTTTGGCATTGCGATCTCTATCGGTTGGAGCATCCCGATGAGGCCTATGAGCTAGGCCTGATAGATGCGATGGGAGAGGAGGTTTGCTTGCTGGAATGGCCAGATCGATTAGGAGCGCTTTTGCCAGATGAGGCCCTGAAAATTGAAATCACCTTTGAGGGAGAGGGCCGCCGCGTCACGCTCACGGGATGGGAGGGACGAGATGTCTGATCGCAAGGCTGAAAGACGGGCCTTTATAAAGGCGTCTGGCTGGGGGGAGGCGGCCGTTGAGAGCTTTCCCGGCGATGCGTCCACGCGGCGATATTTCCGCCTGACGCGGGGCAGTGAGGTCGCGGTTTTAATGGACGCGCCGCGCGGCGCAGAAGCGCCTGCCGAACCCGAAGGCGCGAACCCCGCTGAGCGAAAGGCGCTGGGCTATAATGCTTTAGCACGCCTCGCGGGTCCAGAACCTGCGGCCTTTGCTTGCCTGTCTAATGAGCTTGTCATTCGCGGATTTTCCGCGCCGAAGATATTGGCAGCGGATTTAGAGGCAGGGCTTTTGCTGCTCGAAGATTTCGGGTTAAATGTTTACGCGAAAGCGATAGAAAAAAATCCCGCAATGGAAGCGCCGCTTTATTTTGCGGCGGCCGAATGCCTTGGCGAAATTTATAGAAGTTCCTTCCCCGCGCAAATGCGGTTCCGCGACGTGAGCTGGCGTGTGCGCGAGTATGATGATGTCGCGCTTTTGGCTGAAACAGCTTTATTTTTGGATTGGTACGCGCCGGATTCAGGGTTGGAAATTTCTGATGATATGCGGTCAGAATTTTACGGCCTGTATCGCGAGAGTTTTAGCCATCTTGCAGCCCATGCTCCGGGATTGGCGCTTCGAGATTTTCACGCTGAGAACCTGTTTTGGTTACCGGAGCGCGACTCGGTCGCAAAAGTGGGTTTGATAGATTTTCAAGACGGATTATTTGTGCATCCCGCCTATGATCTCATGTCCTTAATTACGGATATTCGCCGTGACGTATCGCCTGCGCTGAAGGATAAATTGATTGAGGCCTTTTGCAATGCCGCGAAGATTAAAAATGATTCTGATTTTCGGGCGGCCTATGCCGTCTTATCTGTGCAGCGCGGCACGAAACTATTGGGTTTCCCCGTGCGGGCAGATTTGAAATTTGGCAAACCGCAATATCGACCCTTACTCAAGCGCGTGAAATGGCATTTGAATGATGATCTCGCCCATCCTGCTGTCGCGCCGATACGCAAGTGGTTTGCGCGTCATTTGCCGGAGGTCTTGTCATGATTAAAACGGCAATGGTTCTCGCGGCGGGGCATGGTACACGGATGCGTCCGCTCACAAATGACCGCGCTAAAGCCATGGTGGAAGTCGGCGGGAAGCCGCTCATCGATCATATGCTGGACCGTTTGGCCGATGCAGGGGTCGAGCGCGCCGTCGTCAATGTTCACGCCCATGCGGACCATTTAGAAGCCCATTTGAAGACCCGAAAAGCAGGTCCAGAAATTATTATTTCTGATGAGCGCGAGATGTTATTGGAAACAGGCGGGGGCATGGTCAAAGCTCTTCCTTTGTTAGGAAGTGACCCTGTTTTAGCCTGTAATATCGACGCGATTTGGACTGAAGATGATGCGCCGATTATCACCTCTCTCATGAAGCGTTGGGACGCAGATATCATGGAAGACCTGCTTCTGCTCGCGCCCATTGAACGGACACTCGGCTATCACGGAAAAGGGGATTTTCTCTTCGCCCATGATGGGGGGTTGGAACGTCGCGGCGAGCGGGAGGCTGCGCCCTATGTCTATGCTGGCGTGCAAATCACAAGGTTGGACCGCCTTGCCAAAGAACCGATTGAGCCATTTTCTCGCAATCGGATTTGGAACCAAACTTTAGAAGCCGGCACTATTTTCGGTCATCCAATGGACGGCTTTTGGATGCATGTTGGTGACCAGCAAGCCCGGGATGAAGCCGAAGCTATTTTGCAAGGGAAGCAGGTATCTGCGTGAGTGCACCTCATGTTTATAACATGCCCTCCGGCGTTCCCTTTCTGGACAATCTAGCCAAGGGCCTCCGCATCCGATTTGGCGAAGAGCTGCAATCAGGTCTTATTTTACTTCCTACGCGCCGCGCAGTTAGGGGGATAGGTGAAGCCTTTGTCACTGCCGCCGCAGAAGACGGCATTCGCGCTGCGCTCTTGCCGCGCCTGCGTCCGCTCGCGGATATTGACCCTGAAGAGCCGCCTTTTGAACCGGGGGAATTAGTTGGTAAAGTTGGCCCGAGTATTGACCCAACTTTGCGCCGCTTTGAGATGGCGAAAATTGTGGCGGCCTATCATGCGCGCGCTATGGATTTGCCCTTGGATGCAGCGACGGCTTTGGCGATGGCTGACCCTTTGCTCGCGATTTTAGATGATGCCGCGCTGGAAGAAGCCAAGCTGACACAGAGCGATGCATGGGCGCGCTTGATGGGTGAAGCGGCGAAACATTTCCAAGACGCGGCGACCCTTTATAAAATTATCCAAGAGTATTGGCCCGCCCGTTTGGCTGAATTAAATATGGAAGAGCCGCAAAGCCGAAAGGTGAAACTCCTCGATGCGCTGGCCTCGCATTGGACGGATAATCCGCCAGACCATCCTGTTGTCATTGCAGGCTCGACAGGGAGCCTGCGGGCGACACGGCGATTAATGCGCGTGGTCGCGAACCTGCCAAAGGGTCTGGTTATCCTGCCGGGTTTTCAAGTCACAGATAATGATGACACTTGGAAAAGTATCGACGAGCAACATCCGCAATATGCGATGAAGCTTTTAATCAATGGCTTAGGCATTGACCGCGGGGAGGTTCGTGATTTTGTTAAAGATTTTGTTGGGACGAAGCCCGACGATAAAAACCGTCTCGCGCGGACGCGGGTTTTGGAGGAAGCGCTCGTGCCAGCCTCCCGCACGGCTGACTGGCTGGCGCGGATTGAAAAGCTGGAAACTGATTTTGGCCCTGTGATATTTGATAATGCCGTTGAAGGCCTGTCCCTGATTGAAGCGCGGTCTGATGCCGAAGAAGCCTTGGCCATCGCGCTTATTCTTCGGGAAGCCTTGGAAGATAAAACGAAAACCGCCGCGCTTGTCACGCCTGACCAAGCTTTGGCGCGGCGGGTCAGGGCGCGCCTATCTCGCTGGGATGTCGATGTGGATATGTCCCAAGGGGAACCTTTGGCGGAAACCTCCATCGGCGTGTTTTTAGATGCGGTTTTAGCCGCCTCTCAATCGCCTGACAGCCCTTTGGAAAAAGCCGTTTTATTTGGTCATGGCCTGACAGGGTTAGGGCAAGAGCCCGAGCAAGTTCTCGCGACATGGCACGAGATTGAACATAGGGCTTACCGCGTTGCGCAAAAAATAGGGGCGCCAAAGCGTGAGTTGAGCGAGATTGAAAATGCGTTAAACGGCGCGCTCGCACCGCTCATTGAATTAGGCGGAAGCGGGCCTGCGCCTGTCTGGGCATCGGCGCTTATTTCGGCTGCGGAAGCGATTGCGCGGCGTTCCGAGCAAGAGGGTAGTCATTTCCTATGGCGCGGCGAGGCCGGAGAACGCGCCGCGCAATTATTGGAACATATTGTCGTTTATGGAGATAATCTCCCCGAAGTAGATGCGGTGGGTTTTGCCCGCCTTATGCGGCAATTGATGACGGGTATTGTTGTGCGACCGCGCGGCGGCACCCATCCACGGCTTTCGATTTTAGGGCCATTAGAAGCGCGGATGCTCGACGCGGATATCATTATACTCGGCGGGCTGAATGAGGGCATATGGCCCGCAGCTCCGTCGCCGGGGCCTTTTCTCTCGCGCGGCATGCGCCGTGATATGAAGCTCTCCTTGCCAGAGCGCCGATATGGTTTGGCGGCGCATGATTTCTTTGAGTTGGCCTCTAATCCCAAAGTCTATCTGACGCGCTCGAAACGTTCCGACTCTGGTCCGACAATTGCGTCCCGTTGGGTCTGGCGATTAAAGACGCTGCTGCAAGGCGCGGTTGGCGAGGCAGGCGTGAAGGCGCGGCTCGAAACGGCAGATCATTATTTAGACATTGCGCAAGCGCTGGATTTCGTTTCCGCAAAAGATGTGACGCCCGCCGAAGCGCCAAAGCCCAAACCGCCAGTCGATAAACGCTGGGCAGATAAAGGCCGTAAACTCTCTATCACAGAGGTCAAAACGCTCATCCGTGACCCTTATTCAATCTATGGGAAACATGTGCTGCGTCTCAAAAAATTGAAAAATTTGGGACATCAAAATAGCAATGCTGAATATGGCTCTGCCATGCATTTAGGTCTCGAGATTTTCCTGACGAAAAAACAAGCTCCCTTCACAGAGGCGGATGATGCTGTCTTTCTGGACGCCATGAATGAGGCTTTCCATCTCTATGGATATAGCCCTGAAGATATCGCCAAGGAAGAGGCGCGGTTCGAAGTCATAGCGGAAGGGTTGCGAGCCGAGTTAAATGCGCGGGCGATAGATAGTTTTGAACAAAAAGGTTTGGAGGTTTGGGGGGAGGCCACAATCCCAGACCGTGATTTCACGGTGCGCGGTTTAATGGATTATGTAGAACGCGGTATTGAAGGCTATGGCTTTGTTGATTTTAAAACAGGCACGCCTGCAACAAATGCTGAAGTCGCGGCAGGCTTTGACCCGCAGCTTCCGCTTGCCGCATTTATTCTTCGCGCAGGAGGATTGACCGGACATAAAGCTGCCGACACAGCGCGTCTTGGATATCTGCGCGTTAAAGGCTCCAATGCAGATTTTAAATATACGCCCATCGGCGAGAAGATTAAATCAGTCGAGCAGCTTGTCGATGAATCCGTCGAAACATTGACGAAACTCATCGATCTCTATGATGACCCGAACACACCTTATGAATCCCAAGTGCGGTCAAAATATATAAATAGTTTTTCCGATTTTAATGACCTTGCGCGGCGCTCAGAATGGGCGGGTATGGAGGGCGGCGAACCGGATGTTTGACCTCGTCTCCAATATGACACCGCGGGAATGGGCGACCCATATGCAGCGTTTGGCGGCAGACCCTGCGGGAACGCGCCTTGCGGCCGCCAATGCGGGCTCAGGAAAAACCCGCGTTTTGGTCGACCGCGTCTCGCGCATATTATTGGGCGGCACCGAGCCTGAAGATATTCTCTGCCTGACCTATACCAAAGCCGCAGCGTCAGAAATGCAAGAACGACTATTTTCCAAGCTTGGCAGTTGGTCTGTTCTAGAAAATGATAAATTACGCGAAGAACTGACAGTGTTGTTTGGCCATCCGCCAGAGCTTCTCGCGCAGCCTGTCGCCTTGGAAAAAGCGCGCGAGCTTTTTGCAAAAGCTTTGGAAACACCGGAAGGATTAAAGGTTCAAACCATTCATGCCTTTTGTGAACGCATCTTATCGCGCTTTCCAATTGAGGCGGGAATTCTACCCGGCTTTGAGCCTTTAGATGATGTGGAAATGGCTGAGCTGCGCGCCGAAGTGGAAACGCAAATTCTGCGCGAAGCCATGGAAGCGCCAAAGGGTGAGATGGCGGCTGCCCTGCGCGTATTAACTTTGGAACGCGCAGATAAGTCCTTAGAAGAGCTGTTCAAATGGATGGCCTTCAACCCGCAAAAAATTACGGCGTGGCAGGCGGCGGGTTTGCAGGGTTTGGCGGCCAATTTCAAACTTGGGGAGGAGAGAGACCCGTCCAAAGTCGCGGAAAAATTATGGGCACGTTTGAACCAAACCGAGATGCAAGATGTTGCAAGCCATTTGAAATGTGGCGGTG
>CAZNXP010000003.1:2185-21480 GCA_964576955.1 uncultured Algimonas sp. | reverse complement strand
TAATTGTTTTCATTATAATTTTAGTTTGATATTGACTCCTGCTTGCGGAGCCATCATTTATCCCAACGTTTGGACAAACGATTTGGCCCTACGCCTTAGGCATGTTTTTCAAAACAGCTTTCCAGTATTTTGAGCCCCTCATCTATCAACGCATCCGAAATTGTGAGCGGCGGTAGGAACCTGAAAACATTTCCGCGAATACCGCATTTCAAGACAATCAAGCCCTGCGCGTAGGCTTCAGGGATTAACTTGGCTAGCAGCTCTGCATTAGGTTGATTTGCATCACCCTCTTTAACCAATTCCATAGCCATCATCGCGCCGCGCTCTGTACGGATGTCGCCGATAAGTTTTGGATATTTCTTTTGCAGTTTACGAAGACCCGTATCAAACCTTCGGCCGATATGATTAGCGCGTTCCACAAGCTTTTCTTCCTTAATCGCGTCAATCACGGCCAGAGCCGCGACGCAGCCAATGGGAGAGCCTGCATAAGTTCCGCCCAAACCTCCCGGTGCAGGCGCGTCCATGATGTCCGCTTTCCCCACAACACCTGCAATAGGATATCCGCCAGCCATACCTTTTGCCACAGTCAACAAATCGGGTTCGACACCGGAATATTCCATACAAAAGAACTTGCCTGTTCGGCCAAAACCTGTCTGAATTTCATCGGCTATCATAACAATGCCGTGGGCGTCACAAAACTCGCGTATCAGTTTCAAGAAACTATTTGAGGCAGGGTAAAAGCCGCCCTCACCTTGTATCGGTTCGATGATAATAGCAGCAACATCACTCGCCGCAATATCGGTCTGAATGAGCATTTCCAAAGCGTCCATGGAATCTTGCTTCGTCACGCCGTGAAAGGGAATTGGGAACGGGACACGATAAATATTATTAGGGAACGGTCCAAAGCCGACCTTATAAGGCACGATTTTGCCTGTAAGGCCTAAGGTAAAATTCGTCCGTCCATGATAGCCGCCGTCAAAGGCTATGACAGCGCGGCGGCCCGTATGCGCGCGCGCAATTTTAACCGCGTTCTCGACCGCCTCAGCACCCGTTGTGACAAACATAGATTTCTTTGGCGTTGGCCCAGGAGCTAACTCATTTAGGGCCTCCGCAAGCCGCACCGCACTGTCGTAAGGCGTGACCATGACGCAGGTGTGGCTAAAGCGGTCAATCTGCTCATGGACTGCCTGAGTGACCTTCGGGTGGGTATGTCCTGTATTGCAGACGGCGATACCTGACCCAAAGTCAATATAGCGCTTGCCTTCAACATCCCAGACTTCGGCATTCAGCGCTTTCTCTACGAAGAGCGACGCAAGATTACCTTCACCGCGCGCCATAGACGCATTTTTGCGTGTTTGCCATTTAGCATTATTTAGTGAACTCATCAGCTGAGTCCCCCCATGCAGAGATATTTAATTTCAAGATAATCATCGAGGCCATATTTAGAGCCTTCCCGCCCCTGCCCCGATTGTTTTACGCCGCCAAATGGCGCCATTTCATTTGAAACAGACCCGACATTTAAGCCGACCATGCCGTAATCTAAAGCTTCGGAGACGCGCCAAACCCGTCCTATATCGCGCGTATAGAAATAGGCGGCGAGACCATATTCCGTATCATTGGCCATACGGATAACTTCTTCTTCAGTATCAAACGCAATGAGAGGCGCGACGGGGCCGAATATTTCTTCGCGGAACAGACGCATTTTATCCGTCACGCCCGAGATAATTGTAGGCGCCAGAAAACAATCGCCATGTTCCGTTCTCTCGCCGCCTAAGACAACATCTGCGCCCTTTTCAACTGCGTCACTGATCATTCCTTGAACATCAAGCACCGCTTTCTCATGAATCATCGGCCCAATATAAACGCCCTCTTTGGTGCCATCCCCAATAGCCAGCTTTGACGTTGCGGCTTTTAACTTTTGCGCAAATTCACCCATAATAGAGGCGTGCACGAAAATACGATTAGCACAGACACAGGTCTGTCCTCCATTTCGGAATTTACAGGCAATCGCACCCTCTACAGCTGCATCAATATCTGCATCTTTGAAAACGATAAATGGCGCGTTCCCACCAAGCTCCATTGAGGTCCGCTTAATGGTGGAGGCGCAGGCAGCCAGCAACATTTTTCCAACTTTGGTTGAACCTGTAAAAGTTAGTTTTCGAATATCGGGGTGTTGAGTGAGCACCTCTCCTATTTCGGAAGTTTTGCCGCAAACAAGATTAATGACGCCTTTGGGAATACCTGCGCGCTCTGCCAGTTCCGCTAGCGCAAAAGCCGATAAAGGCGTTTCATTGGCTGGTTTACAAACTACGGTACAGCCAGCCGCAAGCGCAGGCGCAATTTTTCGCGCCAGCATAGCGCTTGGAAAATTCCACGGCGTAATACAAGCCACAACTCCAACAGCTTGTTTAATAACAACTATTCTTTTATCATTTGAAGGACCGGGTATTGTATCTCCGTATACGCGCTTAGCTTCTTCGGCAAACCATTCCATATAATTTGCGCCATAAGCAATTTCGCCGCGCGCTTCCGCCAAAGGCTTACCTTGTTCAGCTGTTAAAATTTGCGCCAAATCTTCTTGGTGCTCCATAATCAAATCACGGAACCGCCGTAATAAAGCGGATCGCTCTTTAACTGTCTTAGCCTGCCATAATGGCAAAGCCGCGCTCGCCGCTTTAACTGCTTGTTTCGCTTCATCCGCCCCATGCATAGGCACTTCAGCCAAAACGCTCAAATTCGCAGGGTTTTTGACCTTAAATACATCTTTCGCAGCTTCCAACCATTGTCCATTAATATAGGAGCAAGTCCGAAATAGTGCGTTGTCACTTAAGTTGAGTATTGTCATTGTAATTCTTCCTGCTCAAAGACTGCATAAATTTTTGTGACCGGCGTCAGGGACTCCCAGATACCTTCAAATCCTGCAGGAATGACGAAAGCATCCCCTGCGGTATATTCAAAAACCTGCCCTTTATTATCTGTCACTTTCACATCACCTTGTGTGATGACGCAGAGCTCATTTTCATCATAAGTGACTTTAAGCGCGCAAGGTTCGCTCGACCAAAGGCCTACATGAAACTGCTCGCTCTTATCAGAGAATGCATTCCATAGAGACGTTGCGTTGTTCCCAGAAAGGAGTTTTTCAGGCGCAATTATATCGCTTAGATGCACATGGTTTTTATCAACTGTTATAAGATTCATTTTTTCAAATTTCTCAAAGTACGGCTAAGCCACATTGTTTATAGCGCGCGTAATCCCCGCCATAGCTTTTGTAAGTTCATCTGGGTCAGAATTTAGGAACGGCGAGAATTGTAGGATGTCTCCGCCATTTCTGACGAGAACATTTTCATCCCAAAAACAGGATTTATGAACGTCAAAACCGCGTTCACCCGCTGCGCCTTCACGTGCGTGAAGTTCAATCGCGCCCATCATACCGTAGTTGCGAACGTCTTTGACTTTCTCATGATCCGCGACGCTGTGAAGCAGATCTTCGAAATGCGGTGCAAGAGCGCGTGATTGCTCGAAGATGCCGTCTTCTTCGTAAATTTCAAGCGTGGCTAAGGCGGCCGCAACCGCTACAGGATGGCCCGAATATGTATAGCCATGGAAGAACTCAATTGAGGTCTGAGAGGCGCTCATAAAGGTCTCATAAATGTCTTCTTTGATGAGCACCGCTCCCATTGGAATAACGCCATTCGTTAAGCCTTTTGCCGTTGTGATAATGTCAGGAATGACGCCGAAATGCTCGCAGCCAAAAGCAGAACCAATACGGCCAAAGGCGGTAATCACCTCATCAAAGATCAATAAAATACCGTGGACTGTGCAAATCTCGCGAAGCCTTTTAAGATAGCCAACAGGCGGCGGTAAAACACCTGTCGACCCGCCGACTGGCTCGACGATGACGGCTGCAATATTTTCGCCACCATGCAAGATACAAAGCCGCTCAAGGTCTTCGGCCAAATGCGCGCCCCATTTTGGGAGGCCGCGGCTAAAGGCATTTTCGGATAGATTGAAAGTATGTCTTATATGATCCACCCCGGGCACAAGGCAGGCACTAAACATATTCCGGTTCTTCCCCATGCCGCCAACGGAAAGCCCGCCGAAATTCACGCCGTGATAGCCGCGCTCACGTCCGATAAGCCGCGTGCGTTGCGGCTGTCTATTAAAACGGTGATAGGCCAGCGCAATCTTAAGCGCCGTATCCGCCGACTCAGAGCCTGAATTTGTGAAGAAAGCATGTTTGAATGGCTCTGGCGCCATCGCGCAGAGTTTTTCTGCCATCTCAAAAGCTTTGGGCGAGCCTATCTGAAATGTGATGCCATAATCCATTTCCGCCACTTGCTTTTGAACGGCTTCAACAATCTTGGGATGACAGTGACCCACATTTGTTGTCCATAAGCCAGCGAAGAAATCGTAAATTTGGCGTCCGTCTTCGGCCGTATAGTAATGGCCTTGCGCGGACCTAATCATTCGGGGGTTTTTACGAAAATCCTTCGCCGATGAAAACGGCATCCAGAATGATTTAAGTCTATCATTAGATAATTGCTTGGTCATGAATCCTCCCCCTCAGCTAACTTACGGTTTGCAATTTCTTCGCGCCATGCAACGACATTCATCTCAATAAAGAAGAAAGCGGCGAGCCAGAGCGCAGCGTCCCAAACATCCAATAATTCGCCGTAAATCATCCAGACAATAAGCGCGATAAAAAGGATGCCATAAAGCGAAATTTTAAGCGGCTTGAATATTTTCTTAGATGCGCCGAAGAAGACTTCCGCTTGCAAAACGAGGACAATTAATATCCAAACTGCGGCATTAACAATGTCGGTCCACGTTAATAAATTCAGCAAAGAAAGTTTCTCTGCACTCGCGAGCAATCCGCTCTTAATATTTACAAAACTATCAGCTCCCAAGGCCTGACAGTTAGACGCATTTAGCGCGGCATATTCATCTAATGTTTCAACGACGTCATAAGCCTCACTCACAGCAGGGGCACAAAAGTCGGCAATTTGACCTACGGCAGGCTCAAAACCATTTATCAAATTCAGGCCAGCGATATATCCATAAAAAGCATAAATGATAATGGCGTAGCAGATAAGTCCTATAGCTTTCAAAAGCCACCCAACCCAGCCTTCGAGCACATCATCCTCGATAACAAATGTCTCAAGCTCCAGGACTAGCAGCAGGATAAGCCAAGCCGCTGTATCAATGGTGGCGGAAAACCCTTCAGCGAGCAGGCCCCATTCAAACCCATTAGTAAATACTGTCGACATCGCTGAAAATTCATCGAAGAAAAACAACAAGGTATTCACAGCCAAAGCGAAATAGACTGCGTATTTAAAAAAGCTAAACAAGCGCGGATGATTCATAAAAAACATGACGCGACCCTACAGCTTATCTCGAAGAGAATAATAAAACATAGCAAGGCTTAATAGCGGCACGCGCAGTGCTAGGCCACCCGGGATTTTACGATTAGGAATACGCGACATTACATCAAACCCACTCGCCGTGCCGTGAATGGCATCAGCTGCCATCTTACCTGCAAAAGTCGACATCGCGACGCCGTGACCTGAATATCCTGAAATCGATAGAACATTGGCGGCGATATGAGTCAGATAAGGCATACGGTTCATTGTAATCGCTAAGGTGCCGCCCCAGCCATAATCAATTTTTGTAGTCTCTAATTGCGGATAAATTGACAACATGGCTTTGCGAACAAATGACTTTATATCCTTTGGGAAGCTATAGCGGTAGCTCTCCCGACCTCCAAATAAAAGGCGTCTATCTTTTGAGAGCCGGAAATAATTAATCACAAATTTTGAATCCGCCACAGCAGCATTATTACTTATAAGATCATTAGCCACATCATCAGCCAAAGGCTCTGTTGCGATAATATAATTATTAATCGGCATGACGCGCTGTGCTGTTGGCTTATCAAGCGCACCTAAATAACCATTGCACGCCAAGATTAACTGTTTGCAGCGCACCGAACCTCCAGCCGTTTTTAATACAGGTTTGGTTCCGTGCGTAATCTCCAAGACTTCGCTTTTCTCATAAATTTTGACGCCTTGCGCTTTACAGGCGCTCGCAAGGCCTAAAGCAAATTTAAGAGGATGGATATGTCCTGCCCTCTGATCAATAGACCCGCCATGATAAGCTTTCGAGCCCACTAATGCTTGCATTTTGGCCTCATCAAGAAACTCGAGATCATCACACCCATAATTTTCTCTCATAAAATCTACATAACGGCGGCTATGCGGTACCAAGCGTTTCTTATGATCTGCATGTATAATTCCAGGCTGAAATTCATAATCGATGTCATGTTGTTCTGCCAGCCGATGAATATAGGCTAGAGAGTCCTGCGCGATGGCCCATAATTTACGGGCGTCCTCTTTTCCGACGAGTTTCTCCAGCTCCTTCTGCTCAAGACGTTGATCGCCTGAAATTTGTCCCCCATTACGACCAGAGGCACCCCAACCTACGCGGTGCGCATCTAGCAAAGCGACATCATATCCGAGATTAGATAATTGCAGAGCTGCAGATAGACCAGAGAGACCTGCGCCAATGATGGCCACATCACAGCTAACCTCCCCCGAGACAGGTTCAAATTCATTTAGAGGTTTCGCTGTCGCCGCGTAATAGGTCTTAGGGTATTGGCCTAAAGCATCATTGGCATGTAGTACACTGACCATCCAATTACCTTAAGTCGTTTTGTGATCACATTTATTCGTTTGTTATCGAGTTTATACAGGATTGAATTCCACGCACAAGTCATGAATTCGCTGTTTGAATAAATTTGTCTGCGCTCAAGACGTGTTGAGACCCGCTTGATTTAGAATATTTATTATAGGCTCTAATTGATTTTCATAACGTTTCCAACGCCCCACAGAGCGTGTGTGTGCGGGCTGCCTGACTTGCGCAGCACTTGCCGTTGAAACAGCCCCACTTTGTTTATGGAAATCCAGACAGGCAGGCTCCCATTCCAAACCGAGGAAATCTATGAGCCGCCGAGCATGTGGTTCTAAATCGTGAACTGTTTCCTCATAGGACACGTCCAGCATCCGGTCGCCAACAACGCCGCGCCAGTGCTCCATGAGTTTTCGATAACGCACATGGTGGCGCGCCATTTCTTCCAAATCATAAGAATGCGGGTAAGTCTGAGCGAATAATTGCTTGAAGCTTGAAAAACAGCTGTCGGCCGCGCCGCGTTTAACATGAATAATTTTAGCCTGCGGCAAAGCCCGCGCGATCAAAGGCACATAGAGATAATTTACCGGCATCTTATCAACATAATAGTGACCGTCCTTATGATGAGACCGGGTGGCATGAAGATAGGCTTCACCTAATACGCTCGGCTCTATTTTAGCGGCCTCTAATATTAATTCGCTACTTACCCGCACGGGTGTTTGCGCTTTGGAGATTCTACGCATGGATAAATAAAATTGCTGCAATTCACCTGCAGACTTCACTTTGGAATGTGAGGTTATAATTCTCTCAATTAAGGTTGTACCTGTCCGCGGCTGTCCAACTATAAATATAGGTCTGCCGCCGTGGTCTCCTACAGGCACTTCACCAGACATCCATTGATCATCAAAGCGTTTATGAAGCGTCTCAAAAAGCGCCTCTTCTATATCTTCATGAAATTCGAGCGTCTTGCGTTTAGCGGCAGCGCCCTTTTCAAAGGCTGAAAAAGCCGCGTCCCAGTTCTCGACATCTTCAAAAACCTTTCCTGCACCGTAATAAAGAAATGATTGCTCAGCATGATTTCCTGTAAAACCGTCGGCCATCTTAAGCATGGCATGCGCTGCTTCATCCGAAGTCTGTCTTTTAAGCCCAGCTCTAATCCAGTGGGCTTGCGGAACTGCCGGATTTATCTTCAACAACGTCTCTATCATCGTCTCGGCGTCTTCAGTCTTACCTATGAAATTATATGCATTGGCCAGATTTGTTGCGAAAGTCGTACTCTTAGGCTGTTTTTTATGCGCGCGATCGTACCATTGGGCCGCTTTCTCGTGCTCTCCAGTTTTCGTATAAACCAGACCAATCATATTTTGAATCACTTCATGTTCAGGCTGCAAGTCCGCAGCTTTCGCAATGGCGTCCTCCGCGCGAACCGTATATCCAATGTCAGAAAATATCTTCGCAAGATGAGCCCATGCGCCTGCATGGTTGGGGTCAAGCTTTGTCACTTTAAGAAAGACATTAGCCGCAATACGTTTTTGGTCCATAGACGTCGCTATAAGACCTATTAAAAAATGAGCTTGGGGTAAGTTAGGATTGGCTTGAAGAACCTGTTTGCACCGCGCTTCGGCTTGCTTTATGTCGCCGCGATCAAAAGCTTCAAAACCTTGTTTGAGCCATGATGAAATTGTCCGCGCATCATTCATTTGTTCTTTTCCGCGGCGAATAAAGCCACAAGATTCATCGCAATCGTTGCGGCCGCTAGTGCCGTAATCTGTGCATGATCATAAGCAGGCGCCACTTCAACAACATCAGCGCTGCGTAAATTAATGCCGCTCAGACCCCGTAAAATCATTTGCGCTTCCATTGTATTCAAGCCGCCAATAACGGGCGTTCCAGTCCCCGGCGCCATAGACGGATCAAGGCAATCAATATCAAATGTAATATAGGCGGGGCGGTCGCCAACAAAGTCTCGAATGAATTTGACGACAGTCTCAACCCCGCGCCGCCTGACATCTTCAGCACTTAAAATATTAAAGCCGTGGGTTTTTTCATTAAATGTCCGAATCCCAATTTGAACGGAGTGTTTCGGATCAACGATTCCTTGTTTGGCCGCATGGTAAAACATAGTCCCATGATCAATCCGCCCATCTTCATCTTCCCATGTATCAGAATGCGCATCAAAATGAATAAGAGAGATAGGCTGTTTTTCGCTCGCTGCTAATGATTTCAAAACAGGGTAGGATGAAAAATGATCACCGCCCAGCATAAGCGTTTTCACACCCGCGCTATGAACGGTTTTAAATTGCCGCTCAATCTCTTCAGGAACGGAGTTCGGCGCGCCAGGATCAAATAATACATCGCCGTAATCAATAACGGATAAAGCCTCAAAAGGGTCAAATTCCCATCCATGAACGCGGTCCCAAGCTATCATAGCCGACGCTTCGCGGACAGCTCTAGGTCCAAAACGTGCGCCGGGACGTGCGGTCGTCGCGAGATCAAAGGGCACGCCAATAACAGCTAAATCTGCCCCTTTTAAATCCTTACTATATCGCCGACGCGCAAAACTTAAGGCACCTGAAAATGTCGGTTCCACGCGTGTCCCGCTCCCAGGTTTTCGCGTGAAAGCGAGATCTATATCATTGATCTCTGAGGTCATGTTTTATGCCTGTCTTTCGAGCCCATCGGATAAGGCCTTCGCCGATTATAAGGACCGCGACAACACCGTAAAGTGTAGATTGTTGCAACCCTTCGCCAGGTACATATAAAAACAACCCAATCGTCATCAATAAAATTATAAAACATGTCCAAGCCATTAACCTCGCCCCCCAAATACCGCCAGGCACTCTAAAGGGGCGAGCTGTGTCGGGGTCACTAAGACGTAATTTCAGAAATGCCAAAACCATCCCAGCATAAGGCAGCATGAATATGACAGCGCTAAATGAAAACAGAGCCCAAAAGAGGTCTTCATTGGAAGACGCCAAAGCTCCGTAAAGCACAAGCGCTATGGTACACACACAGCCCATTAAAATGGCGGCCCCGATAGGCCCGCCATGCTCAGCATGTCTTTTTGCAAACATAGACGGCAGCTGCCCTTCACTCGCTGCTTCAGCAACAGTGCGATTACATCCCATCGCCCAAGTCGTACCATTTGACCAAAATGTATAGAGCGCTCCAATCCCTAAAATGAGTACAAAAGCGCCTCCGCCAGGAACATTCGCAAAAAACAAATCAAGTGTATCGATCAAGCCATCGACAATATCTATCTCGCCAGCAGGAATAGCGGCTAAAATTCCAAGGCTAGAGAAAAAATAAAACGCCAGAATTAAGACGCCAGATAAAATAATCGCCCGCGGTACATTCCGCTCTGGGTTTTGAATTTCACTCCCCGCTGAAGAGACAAGTTCAAATCCAAGCATACCGTAAATAATGGCGGGAAGGAATTTCACACCATCTTCTAATTTAGGGCTCAAGCTTTGTGCATTTATCTCATTGGCATAGCCATTTTGTCCCGCATAATAAAACCCGCCGATTATCAAAACACCAAAGATAATCATTTTAAGAACAGCGCCAAGATTAGGCACCCATTTTCCGATTTTCAAACCAAACACATCAACCGCAACGCTAAACCATCCCAATATAATCCCAAGAATGACTTGGTATAATATACTCATCTCAATGTGAAATAACCGCGCTAACACCCCTGCAAATAAAATAAAGATCGCAGGCAACCAAATGGCTGTATTTATCCAATACGCCCACATGGCCCGGGTCGACCATTCTTGCCCAAAAGCTTTTTTGATCCAAACATATATCCCGCCTTCAGCTGGATAGCTTGTCCCAAGTTCGGAAGTGATAAGCCCAATGGGTAGCATAAATAATACACCGAGGAGTAGCCACCACGTAAGACTGGAAGCTCCTATGGAAGCAGAGGCAGCTAAGGTATCCAATAAAACAATTGCTGAAACCGTGAAAAGCGTAAGGTCTGGTAGCTTTAGTACTTTTTGGCTCATATCATCCTCATAGCCTCAAACAAAAAAAAGGGCCAAAAGCCCTTTTTTTAATTCATTTAATTTTTAATGTCTTATTCATTAAATGATTTAGAGAAGCGAATTCCGTAGGTACGTGGTTTACTTGGCCCGAAGAGATGGGCAGGAAGAATGCCGCCATTATTATTACCTTGGTCGAAATAGACTTCATCTGTGAGATTTTCAATATAGCCTGTAACTGACCAATCATCCCCGCGGTATCCCGCTCGCAATGTCACATCAGCAAAGGAGTCGACTTCTGAGGCCGCAAGATTTTCAATACCGCCGCCTTTCGTCGATTCGAAGAATACTTCAGCAGACCCAAAGATTTCTCCGCCCCAGATATCAGTATGTGCATTAAAGACAGCCGCTCCGGACCAATCAGGCGCGCCTAAATCATTGCCATCGCATAAATCCACAAAATCAGGCGTACCCACTTCGTCGGGGTCATTGAATCCACAGGCAGGACCTGCATTTGAAATCTCATTACTATTATATCCAAGACTGACGAACCCGTCGAAATTTTCGCTAAACCTTGCGGTAATTTGGCCTTCAGCACCGTAACCCTCAACTTCACCTAAGTTAAAAATCAAACCGCCGCCATCTTGGAATACGAGTAACTGAAGATCTTCATAGTCGTAATAATAGGCATTTAAGTCCACTTTCAATGCACTGTCCAAAAACTGCCCTTTATAACCAACCTCATATGACCATAGTTTTTCAGGATCAAAATCATCTGGTACAGCCGTAGCTTGTGTCAGCACATCAGCAAATTCAATCGCAGGGGAACCTTCCGTGGGTGAAAACCCAAATGTACCAAAACCGCCCGACTTAAATCCGCGTGTTGCACTCGCAAAGAATGTATTATCTTCATTCGGGCGATACCGTATATTAAATCGCGGCGTAAAGGCATCCCAATCGCCTTCATCAACTAACGGCCCTTCAGACGTAACACTATACGTAAAGAACGGCCCTAAGTCACTTTCAACAGCCAAGATATTATTACTAAAGCGCTTATCATCTCTTGAATACCGCAGACCTGCGCTAACATCGAGTTGATCATTAATAGCATAGGATACATCCACATAGGCGGCATAACCATCATAATCGCCACGAACGACGCCTTGCTCTAACAGGCCTTGAGGAGAGGCTTCGTAATAATAATAATCCGTCAAACAATTCGGAAACGTATCACCATTACCATAATAGAGATTGTAATAATAAGCACAAAAAAGCTCCTCGTCACCTTGAGCCGTGAAGAGGGCATCAAGGTTTTCGTTATAATATGAGGCACCAACATACCAAGAAAGTGGTCCATCACCTTGACTAACTAAGCGAACCTCTTGTTCAAAATAGTCACCCTCTTGATCTAGCCCAAAATTATTGATGTTAAGCGGGGTTCCATCAAAGTCCTCGCGATAATTATACTCATGATTTTTATACCCCGTTTGTGACGTCAGAGTGGCAAAACCAAGATCATAATCCACCTTAATGCCAATATCATACACTTCGGCAATATCAAAACTACCTAGACCTAAATCCTGATTAACTTCTCTCGGATCATCAGGAAGTTCGATCTCCCCGAAAAGACTTTCGAGAGTTTCAAAATTTTCATCTAGCCCTGTCGCGCGGTAAATAGACCCCTCTTGCTCACGATCCTCATACTCGACTGTAACCTCAACAGATAAAGGACCATTCCCTTTATAATCGACAGAGCCTCTAAAACCGACCTTATCAAATCCGCCCAAATCTTCGCCGTCAAATATATTCTCTACAAATCCATCTTCCCTCGAATAGAAACCAGCTATACGGGCCGCGAATGTATCAGATAAAGGCAAATTAATTGCCCCTCGCGTATCGAAGCGATCTCTGCTTCCATATTCAAAATCAACAAAACCCGATGCTTGTTCTTGGAAAATCGGACGTTTGGTATGCGTACTAATCGCACCCGAAATTGCGTTACGTCCGAACAGGAAGTTTTGCGGCCCCCTTAGAACTTCGCCGCGCTCAATATCGTAAAGTGTTGAGACGACAGCACCGTTACGGCCTTGATATAAACCGTTCTTGAAAAATCCAACTGAAGGATCGCCGCCAACCCCAAAGTCTTGCGTTCTAATACCGCGTATTGCAACCGCATCAATAAAGCTGTCTTGCGAGTTACCTGTGACGCCAGGCGAATATGTAATTAAGTCTTTGACATCATTCAAATTAGCATCTGAGACAAAGTCTCCTGAAAGCGCTGTGATAGCTAACGGCACATCCTGAATGGATGTTGCCCGTTTTGTTGCTGTGACAATAACCTCGTCATCTGGAATCTGAGCTTGCGCTGTGAACGCACTACTAAGCGCTAAAAGGCTAGCACTCCCTACCAAAACAACACGGTGCTTACCCTGTGACTTAAACATAGGAATTCCCCTCTATCGAATTTACGGGCCACGTATAATGTGATCACTTTTTAATTTTAGCTATCATTTAAAAAAATGCAATGCAAGTCAAAATCAAGGCGAAAAAAGAAAAGGCTTAAGTCACGATTCCAAAGAACTCACGTATCTGGGTTTGGAAATAGGTTTGAGCAGGACTTTCAAGACTTAACAGCGCATTATCTACGAGATTTTCAGAAAGCCCTCGCCCCCTCCTCTCCACAACTAAGTCTTTCAAATAAGCCCCTTCAAACTCAGGATGTGGCTGCACGCTCAATCCCCAATCTCCGTAAGCAAAGCCCGCAAACTGGCAAAAATCTGAGGTTAGAATCACTTCAGCGGCCTCTGGCGGCACTTTAACTTGATCCTGATGATAGGCATTGAGGCGAGTTTTATCAGAACCCGCCTTAGATGAAGGTTTAAGCCTGCCGCGTAGCGTGTAATCTACCGCTCCCACAGAGAAGCCACCCTCGAATTTTTCCACAGTTCCGCCTAGTGCTTGCGCGATAATTTGGTGACCAAAGCAGACGCCTACCATCTTACGTTTTTCAGCATGAGCCCAGCGAATGAAAGCCTCAAGTGGCGCTATCCAACCATGGTCTTCATAAACCCCGAATCGCGACCCTGTGATAAACCACCCATCGCAATCAGAAACGCTATCTGGAAATTCTCCATCTAAAACCGCGTAATGACGAACATTCTTGTCAGGCAACCCCAGAAAAGCCTGACTCATTTTATCATAATCGCCATGAGCCGCTTGCAAATTATCGGGCGCGCGGCCTGTTTGCAAAATTCCAATTTTCATTAGACAGACTCCAAATATGTCTCATATTCAATCCGGGTCACCGCCTGCATAAATTGATCATATTCTTGATTTTTCGCCGCAATATACATTTTACAAAACAGATCACCAAATAGACGCTCTGCATGGGTTCCATCCACCATTGCATCTATTGCCGAACGCCAGTCCAGCGGAATCGATGGCAAATCCATATCATAAGCATCTCCAGACACTGGTTCCGGAGGCGTCAATTTATTTTCAAGGCCATATAAAGCCCCGCCCAATATTGCCGCCATAACAAGATAGGGATTCGCATCAGCCCCGGCGATACGGTGTTCAATGCGGCGTGAATGATTAGGGCCGCTCGGGATTCGCACGGGCGTTGTTCTATTATCATAGCCCCAAGCAATATTCGTCGGCGCGTGTGTCCCGGGGCGAATTCGGCGATAAGAGTTATAATGCGGCACAAAAATTGACATGAATTCGCCAATTGTCTCCAGTAATCCAGCCACGCAATGATGCAGAAGTTTGGAGCCTTCATCTTGCCCATTATCAAAGATATTTTCGCCTTTCTCATTTAGAATACTAAAATGAAAATGCATGCCGCTACCTGATTGCTTACCATAGGGTTTGGCCATAAATGTCGCGCCGAGGCCATGTTTCTTAGCGATACCCTTGATTAAATATTTAAATAAAACCGCATCATCAGCCGCCTTAAGCGGGTCCGCAACGTGATTGAGATTAATCTCCATCTGACCAACCCCAAATTCGGAAATAGCCGCATCCGCTGGAATGTCCCAGGCTTCACAGGCCGCATAGACATCGGCGATAAAGCCGTCCATTTCATCAATATCCGCAAGACTATACATCGCGCTCGCAGGCACAACATCATTGCCGCCAAGACGCTCCGGCGCTTTAATCGCATCATTATCGCGAACATAAAGATAGAATTCGAGTTCAGACGCGCAAACAGGCGTCAATCCAATTTCAGCAAAGCGATCAACAACCGAGTTTAAAACTTGCCGCGGGCAAGCGCCAAAAGGCGTATTGTCAGATTTAAACATCCATAATGGCAATAAGCTCGAGCTATTATCAAGCCAGTCTATCGTAAATGGCCCGCGCCCTGTGGGCACACAGAAACCGTCAACATCACCCGTTTCTAAAACCTGACCACTTTCATCTGCATCATTGCCCCATATATCAACACCCAGTGATGATAATGGCAATTTCAGCTCTCCCTTAAAGGCCTTATCCGCCATCTTTCGAGGTAAAAGCTTACCGCGCATAATACCATTTAGGTCCCAGATTACAGGCCTAACGGATGAAACATCGGGGTGCGTGTCTAGCCACTTTTGCATCTTTTCACCTGCCATGAAGGGACCTAACTTAAGACTGATCTTGCGGACTCGCATAAAAACTAGAATATAGGTCACACGCAATGGATAATAAAATCGATAAAATCGCCGATTATTCATGTACATAATGTGATATATATATTAATATTGTGATATATATGACGATTGAAAAGTCAATATCGCAGTGAATAGAACAGCTGCTTAAATCGATGAAAGAGACATAACATCAATTGACCGAAACCATAAACATACAGCTCATTGAAGGCCGCACTGCGCAAGAAACCGCGTATCTCACTCTGCGAAATGCCGCCATGGTTGGAACTTTTAAATCGGGTCAGCCAATTACCATTCGCGGGATCGCCTCGAGGTTAGACATGAGCGCTACTCCCATTCGTGAAGCCTTCCGGCGTTTGAGCGCCGAACGGGCGTTCACGGTTCTGGAAAACCGCCGCATCATGATCCCAGATCTGAGCCGAAACCGATTAGAAGAATTAATCGAACTGCGCGTGTCTTTAGAAACACACGCCGCGGTCAGAGCCATCCCTTATTTAAGTGATAAAAAAATAGAAACGCTTATTCAGCTTGATGAGCAGGCCAATGAAGCGATTAGAAAAAAAGATCACGCGACCGTTGTTGTCACCAATCAAGAATTTCACTCCTGCCTTTACAAAAGCAATCCCGAACAAATCATCATGCCGATGATTGAAAGTGTTTGGTTGCAAATTGGCCCCGTCCTCAAAGAAGCTGCGAGATCAGCAAATCGCTCAGCATATGATTACCATATTGATATCATCAGCGCCCTTAAAACGCGTGATGTTACAGCCGTTGCAACTGCCATTGAAAATGACATCCGCACAAGCATTACGCTTTAACCAGAACATTTTTGAACGCCTAAACTGAAGCGCGGCTTAAGAGGCGTAGATCGTTTTAGTTTCCAGAAACTCTTCAAGCCCAAACACGCCCCATTCGCGGCCATTTCCAGACATTTTATAGCCCCCAAATGGTGCGGCCGCATCAAGTGACGCGCCATTGATGTGAACCATGCCCGCCCGAATTTTACGCGCCACAGCATTACATTCGTCTTGGCTATTTCCCCAAATATAGCTCGACAGGCCATATTCAGTTTTATTCGCCAGCCTTATGGCTTCCTCAATCGTGTCATAGGAAACCATACAGATAACGGGCCCAAAAATTTCCTCTTTGAAAACACGCATAGACTCATTCACATTTGCAAAAACAGTCGGCGCCACGAAATATCCGGCCTCAGGCAAGCTTTCATCGCCGCCTGCAATTAACGTCGCGCCTTCATCTATTCCGCTTTGAATGAGCTGCTTGACCTTTTTATATTGATTGCCATTCGCAATCGGACCCAAGTTTGTTTTTGGGTCGTTAGGGTCTCCCACTTTTAAGCTATCAGCCGTCTTAGCCGCGATAGCGCAAGCTGCCTCATAATGCCCCGCGGGCACAAACATGAGCGTAGGCGCATTACAAGACTGTCCCGTATTCCCCATGCAGCCCGATATGGTCCCATCAACGCTCGCCTCAAGATCGCAATCTTCAAGAATAATGGAAGGTGATTTTCCGCCGAGCTCTAGCGCAACACGTTTAATTGTCGGCGCGGCATTTTCCGATATCGCGATACCTGCTCGGGTGGAGCCCGTAAAAGACACCATATCGACATCCTTGTGAGATGTTAAATACTGTCCGACGCCCATACCGTCACCATGGATGAGATTAAATACGCCTTTGGGCACGCCGCAATCATGTAATATTTCTGCCAGAATAATCGCATCTAGCGGGGCATTTTCACTGGGTTTTAATATCATCGTACAGCCAGCCGCGATTGCAGGCGCGACCTTGGTTGCCATTTGGTTCATTGGCCAATTCCATGGCGTGATAAGCGCGCAAACCCCTATAGGTTCTTTGACAATCTTCGAATTTCCAATCTTAGACTCCCAATGAAAATTATCGAGCACATCTAAAATCTGTCCAAAATGCTGCGGCCCTGACGGCGCTTGCGCGCGGCGAGATAGTCCAACAGGCGCGCCCATTTCCGCAGTAATCACCGCAGCAATTTCGTCATTTCTTTTGATCAATTCTGCATTAATATCAGATAAAAGCTCGCGTCTTTCGGCAATGCTTGTTTGCGAGAAAGACGGGAAAGCCGCTTTCGCCGCCGCAACCGCGGCATTGACATCATTTTGATCTCCCAAAACGATATGCGCTTCGGCTTGCTCCGTCGCAGGATTAATAACCGCGTGCCGCGTCTGGCCAGACGGCGCAACCCACCTTCCGTTAATGTAGAATTTATCCGTTTTCATATTAAGCCTTCGACGTCAGATCCGTATATGCCGCATTAAGGCTTGTTGTAAATTTAGAGACAAGCTCGTCAACTTCGGATTTCGATATGATAAGAGGCGGGGCAATGATCATCACATCACCCACCGCGCGAATAATAACGTCATTATTAAAACAATGCTCTCGGCAAACATAGCCCGAACTTCCTTCTGGCTCAAACCGTGCTTTTGTCGCCTTATCACTCACCAGCTCTACGGCCGCAAGATAGCCGAGCCCGCGCACTTCCCCAACGAGGGGGTGCGATTCCAATTTACCGATTTGTTCTTGGAAATAGGCGCTCTCCCCTCCGCCTTCACAAAAACCCATCTCATCATAAATCTCAATCGCTTTAATCGCTACGGATGCCGCAACAGGATGCCCCGAATAGGTATAGCCATGGGCCATTTCCTCATCTGCATCGACAATCACGCCGCCAATTTCTTCATTGAGCGCAACGGCGGAAATAGGCTGATACCCACTGGATAACCCCTTTGCCATCGTAATAATGTCTGGCTGAAACCCGTAAGTTTGAGACCCGAACCAACTGCCTGTTCGGCCAAATCCGCAAATCACTTCATCTGCCCATAAAATAACATCATATTTCGTGCAGATACGACGAATTTCTGCCCAATAACCTTTCGGGGGCATCATCAATCCGCCGGCCCCCATGACAGGCTCGCCTGCAAAGGCCGCGACATTATCCGCGCCTAATTCTAAGATTTTATCTTCTAAAGCCTTGGCGCAGCGCATGGCAAAGTCAGTTTCACTCTCGCCCTCCTCGGCATAGCGGTAAGCACATGGCGTCGGCTCAATATGATGAAATCTATCCAATGGAAGGTCGTAACGTCCATGCATACCCCCAAGACCGCACATGCTCGCCGCAACAATCGTTGAGCCATGATAGGCAAGATGGCGCGTTATAATCGCCTTTTTATTCGGCTTATTGCGCAGATTATTATAATACCAAATCAGCTTAACAGCCGTATCATTCGCTTCAGACCCAGAGGAGGCAAAAAAGATATGGTCCAAGCCTTCAGGCGTTACAGACGCAATCTTTTGCGCCAAAAGGGCCGCTGGCGGCGTCGTCGTCTGAAAGAAGGTATTATAAAAGGGAAGCTCCCGGAGAGTTGTACTCCCCGCCTCACACAAAGCCTCAACACCATAACCAAGATTAACGCACCACAGTCCAGACATTCCATCTAAAATCTTTTGGCCCTCAGAATCATGAATATAAACACCCTCAGCCGAAGTGATAACGCGCGGATTTTTTTTCCGTAAAGCCTTATGCTCGGTAAACGGGTGTAGATGATGCTTATTATCAATCTCTTGAATATGCGTTGTGTAATTCAGTTTCATACTGTTTCTCAGCGTTTCAAAATTTGATTAGAACATAAATTTTTCTGAATAAATTATACTGGCAGAAACAATTATGATCACATTTTGTATTTTTATATATCATTTAGCTCGCTGATCAAGTCAACAATAATAATATGCCTTGAAATTTGAGGCTATTAAAAAGCCGCATATTGCGTCCAAATCCTTGGACGGGTTGTTGTCTGGAAATCGAGGCTCGCGTCAGTGAGGTCGGCGACAACACAATTGTCTTACTTGGCATTACTAGCGAAACAGATACGTCAACTAAGTATGAAATCGATGATGACGAAAACATCCCTGCGAGCTCGTTGTTGCTTAATTCCGA
>CAZNXP010000003.1:0-2085 GCA_964576955.1 uncultured Algimonas sp. | reverse complement strand
CTTAGGTTATTATCACCCGCGTCTTTTCGCTGCTTCAATCGCCGCGATTTTATCGGCTTCCCCAATAAACACGGGCGTCTTTTGATGTAGGGTTTTGACGGGAGCTTCTAAAAGCGAAACATCTCCATTGGTAGAAAAGCCGCCCATCGCATGAATGAGGAAGGCCATCGGAATGGCTTCATAAACAAGGCGTAAATGGCCTTGCTCGTACCCTTTACGAAGCGCCCCAGGATAAGCGAACAGCCCGCCCTGTAGGACAAGGCGCTTCATGTCAGACACCATGGACGCATACCAGCGCATATTATGCGGCTTTGGCGTTCCGTCAGCGTCTTTGAATAGGCCCGCATAATAGCTCTGCATCCACGGATGCCACATGGTTTGGTTACAAGCATTGAGCGACATGACATTTGCGGAAGGCAAGTCCCCCTCAATGGGCATGACCGTCCACTCTGATGTCGTTTGATTAAATTGACCCTTATAAACAGCCTGCCCATCGGCGAAATAGGCTTCTAGGTTCATACCAAAGACGAAAAATCCGCTACATATCAAATTGTGACCCGAAAAATCAGCCGCGACTTCGGCGTCTTTCCAAACGCCAAAAATAGCGCCCGACGGAATACCGACCAAAGCGGATTTAGAGCCATCGAGCGGGTCAAGTGCAATACTATAATCGCCGTCCGAGATTTTGCTCATACCGGGGCGTTCCTCGGACACCACATAACGAACATTTGGGTCTTGGCTTAGAGTTTCAAAAAAAGCTTCATCCGCAATCACATCCAATTCGATTTGGTCATCACCAGACTCATTGCTTGACGTCGCAAATTTCAATCCAGAGCCTTGCTTTAATTCGGCATAGATGACTTCGGAGGCCGCAAAAAGGGCGGCGTATATTCCGTCAAGGTTAGGAAGTTGGCTTTTAAAGGATAAAGACATAATGCAAACGGCTCTTCAGATAATATATTGAGTCAGACTATAGACAATAAGTCTGCTTATAAAAACGAGTTTAACAAATCGAAAATCGGCCTTATACGCTAGTCGCTACACAGTAAGGTTAGAAAATTGACATGAAGATAGTCTCGGCGCGCCCATTTGACGATCAAAAACCTGGTACATCTGGTCTTCGTAAAAAAGTAACGACATTTCAGAAGACGGGGTATTTACAGACCTACGTCCAATCCATTTTCGATTCCATTCCCGAGCTGTCGGGCGGAACCCTCGTGATTGGAGGTGACGGTAGATTTTATAACGATGTCGCCATTCAGGTTATTCTCTCTATGGCGGCGGCAAATGATGTCAAGAAGGCGCTCGTCAGTCAAACAGGTTTACTCTCTACCCCTGCCTGCTCTCACGTCATCAGAAAATACGGAGCCGCGGGCGGGTTCACCCTCTCCGCCAGCCATAATCCCGGCGGTCCGTCTGGCGATTTTGGCATTAAGTTTAACGGCGCAAATGGCGGCCCCATTGTCGAAGCCATTACGGAGAAAATATTCAAACGCAGCCTTGTCATCGATGCGTATAAAATTGCGGAGAACACACCTATCGCTTTGGATGAAATCGGCCATAGCGAAATTGACGAGATGGAAATTGAAATTTTCAATGGCGTTACAGATTACGCAGATCTGATGGAAAGCCTGTTTGATTTCGACGCCATTCGGAAAATGATTGCCGGCGGATTTGAGATTTGTTTCGACGCCATGCACGCCGTTACTGGACCTTATGCGGAAGAAATTTTCGTCAACCGCTTAGGCGCATCTTCGTCTACACTTATGAACGCGGTCCCTCGCCCCGATTTTGGCGGCGTTCATCCAGACCCGGGTCCGGCCTATGCAAAAGCGCTTTTTGAAAAAATGTTTAGCCGCGAAGCCCCCGATTTTGGCGCTTGTTCGGATGGCGATGGCGACCGGAATATTGTCTTGGGACAGAACACATATGTCTCGCCCTCAGACAGCCTCGCGATACTGACCGCTAACGCACATCTGGTCAAAACCTATCAGCAAGGCATATCCGGTGTTGCGCGCTCTATGCCAACAAGCCGCGCCATAGACCGCGTCGCAAAGAAACTGGGTATAGAATGTTTTGAAACGC
>CAZNXP010000002.1:0-24070 GCA_964576955.1 uncultured Algimonas sp. | reverse complement strand
CCCCAATACACGTATCCCCCACCTCAGTATGGACTGCATAGGCAAAATCTATGGGTGAAGCCCCGCGAGGCAGCGCAATCAAATCCCCTTCCGGCGTGAAGGTGAAGACCTGATCTGTGAACATTTCGAGCTTCACATTATCTAAGAACTCATCGGCATCGCCGCTTTGTTCCATCATCTCAATCAAGGGACGAATGCGCCTGAGAGGGTCTCCACCTGAGGCCTGCGCGCTCGCTGGATCATAGGCGTAACTTTCATCCTTATAGGCCCAATGTGCTGCAACGCCCCGGTTAGCTACATCTTCCATACGTTCAGTGCGAATTTGAATTTCAACACGCCGATTTTCATCTGTTCGAATCGTCGTGTGTAGCGATTGATATCCATTCGGCTTCGGCACTGAAATGAAGTCTCTGAACCGAGACGGAACTGCCCGAAATGCATCATGCAAAACGCCTAAGGTTTGATAACATTCGGCCCGAGTTTCGACGATAATTCTAAACGCATATATATCGGCAACATCATCGAAGCTTATATTTTGCCGTTCGAGTTTACGCCAAATGGCATAGACTCGCTTCTCTCGGCCATAAATCCGGACATTTAGACCCGCCTCATTCAGCGTATTTTTTAGCGCGGTAAAGACCTGACTAATCGCCTCACCTTGGCTTTCTCGCCAGTCTTTCAGGCGCCTTTCGATACTTTCATAGCCGGCGGGATTGATATGACGGAACGACAGTTCCTCGAGTTCAGAACATATTTTATCGATACCAATCCTGCGCGCGAGCGGTGCAAAAATCTCTAATGTCTCTCTGGCGATGCGTTCACGAGAGGCTTGCTTAGGATGGTGCTCTAATGTCCGCATGTTATGTAGACGGTCGCAAAGTTTAACGAGTAAAACGCGAACATCTTTTGAGACGGCCAGAATGAACTTTTGAAAATTCTCAGCCTGCGCGCGTTCTTTGGATAAATTTGGGCGCGACATCTCAACCTGCCCAAGCTTAGTTACCCCATCAACGAGTTCAGCTATTTCCGGTGTAAACTCTTCCGATAGGGCTTCGACAGTTGCATCCGTATCTTCCAACACATCGTGCAAAAGCGCTGTGCAAATTGTGGCAATATCAAGCTTAAGCGAGGCGACTATGCCCGCGACTTCAATGGGATGCGCATAATAAGGATCGCCAGAATGCCGTAATTGTTTGCCGTGAGCCTGCACCGAATACACATAAGCTTTATTCAACAAAGCCTCATTCGCAGATGGATCATATTTTTTGACAAGCTCAACCAACTCGTACTGACGGAGGTATTTTTGCGACGTCTTTGGCGCAGAGATGTTAACTGGCTGGTTCACGAATGTCGCATATAAGCTGATATCTTGTCATCGGCCAATAAAAAAGCCGCCACAATGGACGGCTTTAACAGCAATTTCATTTGCACCTAAAACCGTGAGGAACTGTCGTTATCACGGTCACCTTGCAAGGCGCGTAGAACGTCAGCTTCCGTCATCTCGGCTTGCGGCTGAGTCTCGCCGTGCTCAAGTGCCAAGACTGGTGCATCTTCTTGCTCGTCCGGTAGGTCATCATCTTGAATGACCCGCTGTAGCCCAACAACTAAAGATTCGCGAAGATCGTTCATATCCAATGTTTCATTGGCGAGTTCACGCAACGCAACAACAGGTGTTTTGTCATTATCGCGATCAATCGTTAGCTCAGACCCGGCCGCAATATTACGTGAACGGTGTGACGCAAGCAAAACGAGGTCGAAACGGTTTGCAACTTTTTCGATGCAATCTTCAACGGTAACGCGGGCCATAAAAACTCCAATACAAAAAGGCCGTTATGGAACGGCCTAAGATTCAGCTGCTGCTTAGTCATTTAACGGTGTATAATCAACCTGTTTTACCACGACCCTACATATTTGGTGGCGCAGATATCAGATAGCTCTAAGTCTTCGACACGCTTCAGCCATTTTGGCTCTAACTCCGAAGCTGGAACAAGCACAAAAGCTCTCTCCATCATACGAGGATGCGGTAGCTTTAAACCTTCTTCATCTCGGCTCTGGATGCCAAATGTAAGCAAATCTAAATCTAGCGTTCGCGCTGCATTTGGAACGCCTCTAACGCGCCCATGCTTTGTTTCTATCGATTGCATGAGTGTCAATAAGGCAAGAGGGTCGCCCTGGTAGCTGCCCTTTACGACAGCGTTCAGATAAGGCGGTTGCCCAGATCCCGCTGGCCAAGCAGGTGAGCGCCAAAGTCCAGACTTTTTTTCAAGATGAAACCCGTTATCACACAAGTCCTCCAAGGCAATTTGGAAGGTGACTTTAGGGTTGGATAGGTTGCCCCCAAATGCGATAAGGCAGTTAGTCATTTTATAGCTTTTCCCAAACGGTTTTACGCATGGTCTTCTATCCCCAAGAGCGCATTGCACTATTTCTAGATGGTGCAAATTTTTATTCAACCTGTAAATCGCTCGAATTTGATATAGATTATAAAAAGATGCTCGAGCTCTTTAAGGAGAAAGGCCGCTTAGTCATCGCCCGCTACTATACCGCCATAATGGAAAATGATGATTACTCGCCCATTCGTCCCCTTGTGGATTGGCTGAATTATAATGGATATCAAGTCATCTCAAAACCGACAAAATCCTTTACCGATGGCGACGGACGAAAACGTATCAAGGGCAATATGGATATCGAAATAGCCGTGGACATGGTGGAAATGGCCGAACATGTCGATCATATCATATTATGCAGCGGCGACGGGGATTTCAAAGCCGCCGTGGAAGCCTGTCAACGCAAAGGCACGCGCGTGACCGTCATATCCTCCATGCGAACAAACCCGTCTATGCTGGCCGACGAATTACGGCGCCAAGCCAATGATGTAATTGAGCTTTCCGATATGGAAAATTTGAT
This sequence comes from uncultured Algimonas sp., assembly GCA_964576955.1. Classification (GTDB taxonomy): domain Bacteria; phylum Pseudomonadota; class Alphaproteobacteria; order Caulobacterales; family Maricaulaceae; genus Litorimonas. Next base: position 21,163 of record CAZNXP010000002.1, on the reverse strand, counting down.
CGGTCGTCCCCGCCGTGACTATGCGGATTATGACGATGAGTAATATCAACGCGCCCTATGGCTGCCGTGAATGCCCACGCTTAGCCACGTTTCTGGATGAACAAAGAACTCTACGGCCAGATTATCATAACGGTCCCGTTCCAAATTTTTACGCGCCAGACCCAAAACTTGTTGTCATTGGCCTCGCCCCGGGCATGCATGGCGCGAATCGAACTGGCCGCCCCTTTACGGGCGACTGGGCGGGAGATTTGCTCTTTGCAGCTTTAGAGAAATATGGCTTTTCAAAAGGGAGTTATGACAAACATGCGCAGGACGGGCTTGAGCTACAAAACGCTATGATAACAAATGTCGTGCGCTGCGTGCCGCCACAAAACAAACCTGTCGCGAGCGAAATCAACACCTGTCGAGACTTATATCATAAAGAACAGCTCGAAAATCTACCAGAGGCAAAGGTTTTGCTTTGTTTAGGAAAAATCAGCCATGACAGCACAGTGCGCGCGCTAGGTTTGAGGCTCGCAACACATAAATTTGGACATGGAACAGAATATATTGACCCAAATGGCCGAACTATTCTCTCCAGCTACCATTGCTCTCGCTATAATACGAATACCAACCGCCTTACGGAAGCTATGTTTTTTGGAATATTTGAACGCGCCCAAAAAATTTGTCAGGAAATTTGTGACGCCTAGCCTTTTTCGCGCATTAGGCGCGCTTTTTGCTTCTGCCAATCTCGTTTTTTATCGGTTTCGCGCTTATCGTAATTCTGCTTACCTGTCGCCGTTCCAATTAAAAGCTTCGCGCGGCCGCGATCATTGAAATATAATTTGAGCGGGACAATCGTTCGGCCTTTACGTTGAGTTTCTCCCATTAGCTTATTGATTTCTTTTCGCTTTATTAAAAGCTTCCTCGGGCGGGTAGGCACATGATTGAACTGGCTCGCAGGCGCATAGATCGGAATATTTGCATTGATAAGCCAAGCTTCATTATTCTCAATATAGACATAGCTTTCTGCAATATTGGCGCGGCCTTCGCGCAAGGCTTTCACCTCTGTGCCTAAGAGCTGAATTCCCGCTTCCAGCGTATCTTCGACAGCAAAATTATATCGGGCACGCCGATTATCAGCGAGTACAGTATCCGTATCCCCCGCCTTTTTCTTCCTGCCGCCTGCTTTGCTGGACATATCAGACTTTAATACCCGCCTGAGCCATAGCTGCTTTGACGGCTGTTTTTGTGGAATCGCGGCATTCAGTAATGGGTAGGCGCACGCCCGGTTCCATTTTCCCCATGAGCGACAGCGCATATTTAGTTGGCGCAGGACTTGGGTCGATGAAAATGTCCTTATGTAGGCGGTCCAATTTAGCATTCCATTCACGCGCTAACTTAAAATCACCAGACATCATGGCATTATGAAACGCAGCATACTCGGCCGGAGCAATATTGGAGCCCACGGATATCGCACCGTGTCCACCATGTGCGTTATGTCCGAGAGAAGTTGGGTCATCGCCTGAAAGCTGAATAAAGCCCTCTCCACATCGCACAGTTAAACCTGCAACTCGTTCGACTTCCCCTGTCGCATCTTTACATCCAATAACGGTCGGTAGTTTTGACAAGCGCTCCATTGTGCCTTGTTCAATATCAACAATACTTCGGCCGGGGATGTTATAAACCACGATTGGGATATCAACTGCCTCTGAAATCGCTTTGAAATGCTGATATATGCCCTCTTGGCTCGGCTTATTATAATAAGGCGTCACGACAAGGGCAGCATCCGCACCCATGGCTTTAGCATGTTGCGCATATTTGATTGAAACACGCGTCTCATTCGAGCCCGCACCCGCAATAACTGGTACGCGCCCATTGGCGGCCTCTGACGTTAGGCGAATAACGCGCTGATGTTCTTCATCTGTCAGCGTTGCACTCTCACCCGTTGTTCCGCACGGCACTAAGCCATGCGTTCCCGAATCGATTTGCCATTCGACAAAATCTTGAAATGCTTGCTCATCAATACCCCCATTTTTAAATGGTGTGACCAGAGCTGTAATTGACCCTCTTATCATATTTGTCTTTCGCATTGCGGTTGTGTAGGCCCGAAGGTGTAATCGGGTGATAGCGTCGTTATGGACATGGGTTCAAGACATCGTTTCTTCACTTTTATATAGTTTGGAACGCGATTAATGTGGAAATATAAACAGACGAAAAAAAGACTGTTTCAAGGCTTTATTGTAGCCTTTTTTACCTTATTTTTCCATCCCTTAACAGCAGTTTCTGTATCAGCCACTGTCCCAGCGCCTCGGTTGAAACCAGCGCCGCCCCCTATGTCTGCCTTTATGAGCGAGGCTGATGCACGTCAATTTCGGAGCGGATTAAGTGCGGCCAACGCGCGTAGATGGTCCAGCGTTAATAGCGCGATAGATAGAATCAATGACCCCGTTGCAAAGGATACTTTACGCTGGGTGCAAGCTGTAAATGACAGGAACGCGCCAACAGAACGTCTCGAATATGTGCACCGGAGTCTGAATAATTGGCCCCGGTTAACGACTGCGCGTGCGCTGGCCGAGCGCAGAATGTTCGAAAAATCTTGGCCTGCCGACAAAGTTCTAAGATGGTTCGTCGGCCAAGAACCGCCCGTATCAGGCGAAGGCCGCGCGGCTCTGGCAAGGGCCTATTACGCCAAAAGTGACACTGTTAATGGTGACAAATTTCTGCGTCTGGCATGGCGTGAAAGCCGTTTGACACGCGATGGACAAAGAACACTATTCCGCCTCTATAGGGACAAGCTAACAAAAGAAGACCATGCCGCGCGAGCCGACCATCTTATATGGTCTGGTTATCGTCATTATGATAAGGCGCGCGCCCTGCTCCCACATATGGGCCGCACAGACCGGGCGTTAATGAATGCCCGAATGCGGTTAAACCGAAATTCCTCAGGCATGGATGCAGCGGTAAATGCTGTTCCCAAAACTCATCTCTCCGATCCCGGTTTTGTCTATGAACGTGCGCGCTGGCGACGCCGGAAAAAGACGAATACTTATGCTCTGCCCATATATCTATCCGCGCGAAAGGCTCCCGATTCTGAATTAGGGAAAACAGCCATGTGGCGTGAAAAGAAACTCATGACTTATTGGGCGATTTCGGAAGAGAAATATAAGGAAGCTTATCAACTTACACTTCATCATGGGCTTACTAGTGGAACGGATTTCGCAGATGCTGAATTCTTGTCTGGCTGGCTCGCACTCGTACATTTACGTGATCCTGACCGCGCTTTGAGGCATTTTACGCGGTTACGCGACGGCGTTGGATCACCTATCTCATTGGCCCGTGCGCATTACTGGATAGGCCGCTCGCACGAAGCCAAATCGGACGGTCAACAAGATCAACATTATCGGTTAGCCGCGGCCTATCCGAATACTTATTACGGCATGCTCGCAGGCACAGAAGTCTATGGCACGCAACATTATGTTTCACTCCCGCCCGAAGGCATTGTCGATCAAGAAAGAGCTGAGTTCGCTTCAGACAACCGGGTGCGCGCCCTACATCTATTAGGGGAAGCGGGTGAGCAACGCTTTTTCTCCCAAATCAGCTATCACCTTGATGATGAGGTCAATAGCTTGTCAAAACTCTCGCTTTTGAGTGAGCTTGGCAGAGATTATGGATTTATGCGCCCTTCTCTCAGGGCGGCAAAGCAAGCTGGACGATTCCAATCGATGTTAACGGAGAGTGGCTACCCTATCGTCGGATCTATAGACGCCTTACCTAAAGACAAATTTGAAGAAGAGTTTGTCTATGCCATTGCGCGTCAAGAAAGTGAATTTTCGACCAATGCTGTGAGTTCAGCCAAGGCCTATGGCTTAATGCAAATGATTAATAGCACAGCCAGTGCGACGGCCCGAAAGCACCGTATCAAATATGACCGCAATCGTTTGGCATCAGATGGAGACTATGCCGCCCGTATGGGGGCTCTGCATTTGAATGACCTATTGGACCAATGGGACGGATCTTACATCTTAGCGGCCGTCAGTTATAACGCAGGACCGCACCGCGCGAAAACTTGGATCAGGACCTATGGAGACCCCCGCAAAGGCGATGTTGATGCTATTGACTGGGTTGAAAAAATTCCTTTTTCGGAAACCCGAAACTACGTCATGCGCGTTATGGAAAATATGCAAGTCTATCGAGCTCGTCTCGTCAATGACACGGCACCAAACCGCCTTGAGCGAGATTTACGCGTCGGACAACAACCCTTCTAAACTGCGACAGACTGACTCAGGCGTCATAAGGGGCTTGACGAAACAAGCTGTTCCGTATTTGTTCTGGAAAGAACATCTGAGGGTAAGTCTGTGGATAAAAACTGTATAAATTGGGCATATCTATCGTGCCGTCCTTAGCGTCACGCCAGCATATCCGCGCCGAGCGCAGTCGATATAAACGCGCTCAAAAAGGACAGGCTTGGTCCGTAAAGGATCTTCCTAAGTATTATTATCACCGCAATTTTTGCGAGATCATAGAGACCGTCAGCACTAATCTTGTCCATCTTTTGGATGAAACAAGTCAGGAATTTATCCGTGATTTTCTGTCCCTGCCCTTTGCCGCGCAATGTACATATGTCCGTATGTCCACTCGGAAAGCCCACGTTTTTAATGCAGAGAAATTTATCTATTCCGAAATTGAAAATTTGCACCAACAGTTTGAAATTCTAGCCGAAGCAAATTTCATAACTCCTGTAAACCCGTCTATATGCTGGGACTTTTTCGCAGCCCTCACCAAGCCAGAGCTTATAAAGCTCTTGTCCAATGCCGAGCCGAAACCAAGGTTCAAAAAATCATGGAAGAAAGACCAACTAATTGATGCCGCTATTAATGACATTGATTTCGAGAGCCTCACCATACCACCGATCTATTGGGTGCAATCTCGAACGCCTGAATTGGGATATATTTTCTATCTACATAGCGGGCAAATTGATGGTCATATGCAAAGCCAGACATTGCGCGATCTTGGACTTATAAAATCGCCAAAAGCAGATAGGCTATTTGGCGCTCAATTTGATTCTATAGAAAGCGCTAGAACGGCGTTTTTCTATGCTGCCGCTTTGCATGACTTCCGCAATGAAAACACAATTGAATTGGATATTTTGGAAGAAACGGTGGCGGATTGGCCAGACCCAATATGCCCAATGAGCACCAGGCTGCGAGACAAGCTGCTGCACAAGTTAGGCGGATTATGCGAACAACGAGGCAATATTGACGCGGCCTTAGGTCTCTATACTCGGGCGGACAGTGTGCTTTGCAATGAACGCGTGATACGCTTGCGGTACAAAAAAGGTGAAAAAGACTGGGTTAAAAACCGATTAGAGGACATGATTGAAAATCCCTCCTCCGATAGTGAACATAATTTTGCACAGGATTTTTACGCTCGTAAATATAATAAAAAACGCACCTCGACGGTCACAGACCTATTACGAAAATCCGAGCAGATAGCACTAGATGAAGCTTTTAAAAATCAGCCTGAAAAAGCGGCTATGCAATATTTTACGGACCAAGGCCTAGTCTGTTTCCGCACCGAAAACACGCCATGGCGCAATCTTTTTGGGCTCTTGTTTTGGGACGAACTCTTCGGAAACACGCAAGATATAAGATTCCCTAAGGCCTTGCACGCAGGTGAGTTTTACTTCCTTCATAAAACCAGCATTGAGAGAAAACTTGCAGAATTAGACACACCCGAATTGGTTATAATTCAGCTCCTCAAGACCCTCACGGCGCATTATGGCACATATCAAAAAATAATCCATTGGCGGCCAAATGCCCTAGACCGCATCCGTGCCCTTATCGAAACATCTCCGAAAGGTGCAATAGCGCATATTTTGCGATTAATGTCGAAAAATTGGGACGACACTAAAGACGGTTTCCCCGACCTCATGATTGTGGAAAACGACATCTGCCGTTTTGTGGAAATTAAAGCCACGGGAGACGTCATTCGGCGAAATCAACTCACCCGATTAAAACAACTTCGCGGCGCGGGGTTCGATGCTAAAATTGTCCAAGTGACGTGGAAGGTCGACCCCAACCAAACCTATATCGTCGTCGATGTTGAGACAACAGGCGGCCGCCCCGGACTTCACCGCGTGACCGAGATTGGCGCAGTCAAAGTCAAAGGCGGTAAAATTATTGATGAATGGTCCAGCCTCATCAATCCGCAGCGTTCAATCCCTCCAAATATCACGCGCATCACAGGTATTACGCAAGAAATGGTCGCCAATGCCCCTGTGTTTGCAGAGGTCGTAGAGAGTTTCACAGCGTTTATGGGAGATGCCATTTTCGCTGCTCATAATGTAAATTTCGACTATGGCTTTATGAGCGCAGAACATCAGATGGTGGACAGACGGTTCCGTCATCCAAAAATATGTACCTGCGCTTCGATGCGAAAACTCTACCCCGGCCATGCCTCCTATTCATTGAAAAATCTCTGCCGCGACTTTGAAATTGAATTGAACAATCACCACCGCGCACTGTGCGATGCGAAAGCGGCTGCAGAGCTCTTATTTTTAATCAACGAAAAACGAATAGAAACGGATAGGTAGTCGAGGCTTTCACCCAAGGCTTTGCTGTGCAAAAAGCAAAAGACTCATAATCAGGACTTTACCTTGCCGACTTCATTTCCCGCCCAAGACATAGCTAGCCGAATAGACACCATCCGCGGCCTGATTGAATCACGGCTTTCAGAAATTATCCCGTCTAAAACAACATGGCCCGTTCGTCTGCATGAAGCGCAGCGTCATGCGCTCTTATCACCGGGGAAGCGATTTCGCCCTCTTCTTTGCGTCTTTATTGCGCAAGGCGGCGGTATAAAAGACGGGACCGATTTAGATGCAGCCATTACAACAGGCTGCGTCGCGGAAATGGTACATGCCGCATCGCTAATTCTCGATGACTTGCCCTGTATGGATGATGCGGATCTGCGCAGAAATCAGCCGACCACCCACATCGCTTTTGACGAGAGCACGGCCATTTTATCGGCGACGGCTTTACTGAACCGCGCATTTGGCGCGCTCTCTAGGTTAGATCAAGTCACAGCCGACAGGCGCATCGAAATGATAGACCTATTATCTTATGCGGTCGGCTCTAAAGGACTAATCGCGGGGCAAATGGCAGATTTGGCCAATACGGATCAAGGGACCTCCATTGCTGAAATTGAGCGTCTCAACACGCTAAAAACCGGTGCTTTATTTGACTTTAGTGTCGATGCCGCCGCTATTCTTTCGGGAATGCACGCCTCTCAACGTGATGCACTCAAAGACTTTTCCTATCACCTCGGATTGGCTTTTCAGTTGCTGGACGACGTAAAAGACGCGGTCATGAATGAGGCAGAGGCCGAAAAATCTGTCAATCGCGACGTCGGCAAAGCCACGATTTTAGCAATCGCTGGATCAGCGGCATCCCGTAAAAAGCTAAATGAGTATTTGTCTCACGCCAAGGCGGCCTTAGAACGCGCCGAACTCACAAATCTATCGACCTTATCTGCTATATTGGACCATCAATTTGCATTCCTCCGCACCTGATATGGCGTCCGGTCAAAGCGTTTTGAGTGTTCGCGACCTAACGGTAGATTACGGGAAACATCGCGCCTTAGACAAGCTGACCCTCGACATCACTGAGGGAGAACTCGTGGGTGTGATTGGCCCAAACGGCGCAGGCAAAACCAGTTTTGTGAAAGCTTTATGCGGACGTCTTCGCCTAAAAGGTGAATTGAAAGTCCGAGGCAAAAATCTACGCAGAGGATCAGACCGCCGCCAGCATATCGCCCTCGTTCCGCAAGATATCGGCCTTTACCCTCACCTTACCGCTGCAGAAAATCTACACGTCATTGGGCGATTATTAGGTCTCAAAGACAAGCAAAACATATTGGAAGCTTTAGACGCTGTAGAAATGACACAGTATGCAGAGCTCCGCGTGTCTGAAATGTCAGGCGGAATGAAGCGCCGCATTAATGTGGCCGCCGCAATTCTGACCAAACCAAGCCTAGTTATTTTTGATGAGCCGACAGCAGGCGTCGACGCGCCTGCACGCGATACGGTCCATCGGCTTGCCCGAAAACTCGCGGATGAAGGCAAAGCGGTGATTTTAATCACCCATGAACTCGAACAAGCTGAAGCCCTTTGTGATAAAGTCTTGGTCCTCTGCAAAGGCAAACGGCTCGCCTTCGAAACGCCTGCACGATTATTGGAGCAAAGTTTCCAAGACCAACGCGAAGTAATGGTGAGATATGCAATTCCGCCGCAAGAAGACTCCTTTGCTGCTATGAGGCCCTTCAAATTCAAACAAGGCGAACTTCCCACGATTTGGGTGGCTCTAACGCAGGCCAATGAAGTGAGCTTTGTGTCCGCCTTTTTAACGGCTCTTCGCGGACAGGATAATCTCATTCGCGAGATAAGTGTCCGCAGACCTGGCCTAAATGCTTTGATGCACCGCATTGAAAAAACGGGTCATTTATCGGCATGATATTTGTAGTTTTCAAAACAATGTGGCTTCGGCTTTGGCGAGACAAAGGCGCTTTCATTCTTGCCTTTGTCTTACCGGGATTCATTTTTGCAGTCTTCGCCGCTATTTTTGCAAATGCGTCTGGCGGAAATTTAGACTTACGAGTCGCCCTCGCCGACATAAGTACGCTCGACGAAACCCATAGTTTTTCTCAATCACTTCAAGATAGCGACCTAATCTCTGTTTCATTTGACGAAAGCTGGACGGAAGATGATATTTCAACTCGTGTTCGACTCGGACAAGAGGACGTAGGCGTGGTTTTATTCGGCTCGGTTAGCGACTCGAGCCCGCCCTCCATCCGCATTATCCAAGACCCAAGCCGCAAAGTCGCAGCCACCGTTCTCAAAGGGCAAATTCGGCAAATGCTAATCAATCACTCAGGCATTGAAGGCACCGATGATTTCGAAACCGTGTCAGCCCTTGGTCAGACAGAAACCACTTTATTAAAAGACCCAACTGTCACCTATTATATTGGGGCTACAGCTATTTTATTTTTGTTGTTCTCCGCCATGCAAGGCGCAGCCATATCAATAGATGAACGCCGAAACGGTATCAGCGACCGCCTCATGGTTGGTCCTATCGGGGCCTTAGGCATGCTAAGCGGCAAATTCGTGTTTTTAACGCTCGTGGGATTTTTCCAAGCCGCTATTATCTGCGGCGTCGCCTATGCATTTTTTGATGTTCCAGTACTAGCGCATATAGGGCCTTTGGCACTCGCCTGTCTCGGCGCGGCCGTATTGGCTTCTGGTTTGGCGCTCCTTCTGGCGTCACTCTGTAAGACACAAACGCAAATGAACACGGTCAGCACCTTTGCTGTTCTACTCCTCTCTGCCGTTGGAGGCTCGATGGTACCACGCTTTATGATGCCAGATTGGTTGCAGCATCTCGGAAGTTTCACACCTAACTTCTGGTCTATCGAGGCTTTCTATGGCATTTTGGCACGGGGACAGAGCCTCATGGAGCTGTTACCTGTTTGGATAGTTTTATTTGGCGGAGGCTTTATTTGTCTCGGCTTAGCGGCGGTGTTGTCGCATAAATTGATGAGGGTCTAGGTGAAAGCTAGCGCATCGACAGACACACATATGAACCTTGGGCCGCTATATGCGGCGCTTATTTTTGGCGCATGGGCGGCGGTCCATATTTATAGCGTCTTTTTTCATACGCTCTCTGCCCCAATTTGGCAGAGCGTTCTCTTAATTGCCCTGCAATGCTGGCTCTACACGGGAGTATTTATTGTAGCGCATGACACCATGCATGGGTCGCTAGTTCCGGGCAAAGCGCGACTTAATGCGGCTATCGGCACAGTGATTTTATTTGTCTACGCGGGTTTTAATTGGCGAAAGATGCGAGCTGCTCATCACGAACATCATGATTTTCCCGGAACAGATAAAGACCCCGACTTCAATGCCAAGAACCCGCATGATTTTTGGCCTTGGTATTTGAAGTTCTTTCTCACCTATTTCAGCTGGCCACAGGTCCTTATCCTATTTGGTTTCACCCTGACGTATCTTTTACTAGGCGCGAGCTATTTGAACACCATTATCATGTGGGCCGTTCCCGCTATTTTATCCTCCGTACAGTTATTTTATTTTGGGACTTACCGTACCCACCGACATGCGGAGGCCTTTCCCGATGCCCATAATGCGAGGACAAACGACTTTAATGGCCTCGCGTCCCTGCTCTCTTGTTTTCATTTTGGGTATCATCACGAACATCATCTTTTCCCGCATGAACCTTGGTGGCGTCTACCGCTGCGGAAACGTGACAGGCACTCATGACCTCTCTTCTCAATTTCGCAATCGTTCTTATTTCCGTCATCGGCATGGAAATATTTGCCTGGGTCATCCACAAATATGTCATGCACGGCCCGGGTTGGGGCTGGCATGAAAGCCACCATACGGAAACAGAAGGACTGTTTGAAAAAAATGATCTCTATGCCGTTGTCTTTAGCTTTATCGCAGCCGGCTTCTTCATAATTGGGTCCATGGGCGTGACATGGCTTTGGTTTGTGGGACTTGGGCTCACCATTTACGGCATTCTATACGGGATTGTTCATGACGGGCTTGTGCACCGCAGGCTGCCTTTTCCGCGCAAAGCGCGCGGACGTTATCTAAAGCGGCTTGTCCAAGCTCACCGCCTTCATCATGCAGCCCATACAAAAGAGGGGTGTGTCAGTTTTGGTTTTATTTGGGCGGAAGATGTCCAAAAATTGAAAGCCGAACTCAAAGCGAATATGGCGGCGAAGGGTCAATCCCTGCAAGCCGAGCCAATGGAATAATCCAACTTGGCGCAAGCGTTTGGTCCAGATGATTTAATCGCATGCTATCGGCGCGGTGTCTTTCCGATGTCGGACAGCCGTGAGGACGAATCTTTCTATCTAGTGGAGCCAAAACTCCGCGGGATTTTACCGCTCGACGCCCTGCATATTTCAAAATCTATGCGTAAATTCAGACGGCAAACATCATACACAGTGACGATAAATCGAGCCTTCCCAGCCGTTATTGAAGCCTGCGCAACGGGACATGACGGAACATGGATTAGTCATGCGATTGAAGGCTTATATCTGCACCTAAACAAAAGAGGTGAAGCGCATAGTGTTGAAGTTTGGGATAAGGATGAACTCATCGGCGGACTTTACGGGGTCACACAAGGACAGGCCTTTTTCGGAGAAAGCATGTTCTCACGTCGTACCAATGCGTCCAAGCTCGCTCTCATCCACTTGGTTGAACATTTAATTGACCGCAGTTTTATACTGCTCGACACACAGTTTTTAACAGACCATCTGAAATCCTTAGGCGCCATTGAAATCACGCAAACCGAATATCTCGAAAAGTTGAACATAGCTTTGAAAAGCGAGTCCTGTTTCGATTGACCTATGGCTTTAGATTCAACAAAAGACGGTATGAAAAATTTTATTACCCTCCTCCTGTCCGCAACAGCCTTAGTCGCCTGCAAAGCTGAGACTAAATCAAGTTCTGAAGCCTCCGATAAAGGCCCCGCTTTTGCCAGCACCTATGAACCTCAACCTTCCGCCGACATCCTTCTGAAAAACGCGACTTTGATTGATGGAGTCAGTTTGAAAGAACGCAAAGGCGACCTTCTCGTGACGAATGGACGGATTGGATTTGTGGGTTCGGGCGTCGTTCCGGAAGGTATCTCAGAACTGGACCTTGAAGGCCGTTATGTGACGCCGGGAATCATCGATATTCACTCTCATCTTGGAAATTATCCTGCGCCGGGCGTGAGTGCTCATGGCGATGGGAATGAAGCAACGAGCCCTATCACATCCGAAGTCTATGCTGAACATGGCGTTTGGCCCCAAGACCCAGGGTTTGACGAAGCTCTAGCAGGCGGCATCACGACCCTTCATATTCTGCCGGGTTCAGCCAATCTATTTGGCGGACGCGGAGTCACCCTCCGCAATGCGCCGTCGCGAACCGTGCAAGGCATGAAATTTCCAGAGGCCCCTTACACCTTAAAAATGGCCTGCGGTGAGAACCCTAAACGTGTCTATGGCGCCAAAGGCGGTCCCGCCTCACGGATGGGAAATGTCGCGGGCTATCGCAAAAACTGGATAAAGGCGAAGGGCTATAAAGCTAAACGAGACGAGGGCGGTGAGTATGACCGTGACTTACAATTAGAAACGCTTGCCGATGTGCTTGACGGTAAAATCCTCGTCCAAATGCACTGTTACCGCGCCGATGAAATGGTTCAAATTCTCGATTTAGCGAAAGAGTTTGATTATAAAGTCACCACCTTTCACCATGCTGTCGAAGCCTATAAAATTGGAGACTATCTCGCAGAAAGCGATACATGCGCCGCGATGTGGGCCGATTGGGGTGCCTTCAAAATGGAGAGCTTCGACTACATCAATGAGAATGTGCCCTTCGTTCATGCCGCTGGGGCTTGCGCCATGATTCATTCAGATGACCCCAACAACGTCCAAAGATTAAATCAAGAAGTGGCCAAGACTTGGGCAGACGGAAACCGCGCGGGTTTGAACATCTCTAAAGCTGAAGCCTGGAAGTGGCTCTCAACTAACCCCGCAAAAGCACTCGGGATTTTGGAAGAAACCGGAACTTTAGAGGCTGGCAAGCGCGCCGATATCGTCATTTGGAACGGCGACCCCTTCTCCACATATGGGCGGCCCGATAAAGTCTTATTAGACGGCGCTGTTTTATTTGACCGTGCAGCGGGTATTAAACCGAAAAGCGATTTTCGTCTTGGCTATGCCGACTTAACGGAGGGCGTGAAATGAGAACTCTGCTCCTAGCCACAGCGGCCCTCGCCTTTTCCACCCCAAGTTTTGCGCAGACCTTTTTCGTGGATGACGCAACGGTTGTCGCAGAAAACGGAACACAGTCCAAAACGGATATCATTGTCGTCGACGGAGTCATACAAACCCGCGGCGCACGTTTGTCAGCCCCTGATGGCGCAAAAACCATATCGGGAGGATGGGTCACACCCGGCCTCTTCGCGCCTATGTCATCTCTTGGCATGACGGATATTGGTTCGGCAGGTCCTGGCAATGATGTCGGTTCTGAGACCTCTGCAACAAATGTGTCAGAACATGCTGCCGATAGCTTTAATCCGCGCTCCGTTCACATCGCAAATGTGCGTCAAAGCGGTATCACTCATGCGCTGATAGCGCCCCGAAGTGGAGGCAATAGTATTTTCGCTGGGACAGGTGCCGTCATTTCCCTGACGGGCGGATTCGATTCGGTGTTGAACCCCGAAGCCTTCGTCATGGTCGATATGGGAGAAACGGGCACTGTCCGTGCGGGGGGCTCTCGCGCCGCGGCCATGTCTCAACTTCGGGCCGCCATTGAAGACTCGGAAGGATTCTTCAAACGATATGCCACACAATCCGATGGCGGCGATGTTTTATCTCGTCAGGATGCAAATGCTTTTTCCAAAGCGGTAAACGGAAACATCCCTCTCCTCATTCGCGTAAACCGCGCGGCTGATATTATGCGTTTAATTGATCTAAAGTCCCGCCATGGTTCTCTCGATATTATCATCGTTGGTGGAGCCGAAGCTTGGGAAGTTGCTGATGCAATTGCAGCTGCCAATATTCGAGTCATTTTAGACCCTCTGCAAAATCTACCTAGGGCCTTTGAAAGCGCAGGCTCGAGATTGGACAATATCAACTTTCTTGAAAAGGCAGGGGTCGACTATGCGATCTCAAATTTGACTTCCCTAGGCGTTACCAAGCCTGCGACACTCAGTCAGCATGCAGGCGCGGCGGTTGTTGAAGGCTTACCTTGGAATCAGGCGTTCTCCGCTATTTCCTCAACACCTGCGTCGTGGTTTGGCGTTGATGCCCCCTCGGTTGTTGTTTGGGACGGAGACCCCCTCGAAGTCACTTCAGCGCCTATCGCCATGTCGATTAATGGCGAATCTCAATCAATGACGTCTCGACAAAAGGCGCTCAGGGACCGTTACAACCCAACCTATGAGGGAACTCTCTCTCATAAGTATCGTTAAGTTTCAGCCGTTGACTCTTCTTGACCTCTTGAGCGCGGACCCTATGTTACGGCAAATTCACAAAGACCCGCAGATATCTGCTCGCCTTCGCCGAAATGAGACACCTTGAGCGACAAAATAAAACCCGAAGAGATCGACGCGGATGCCAAGATTGATGTTACCTTCTCAGAGCTCGGCCTCGACCCGAAAATCCTGAAGGCTCTTGATGATTTGGGCTATGTAACCCCCACACCTATTCAAGCAAAAGCAATCCCTGCCGCCCTGCAGCAACGCGACGTCCTCGGCATTGCGCAAACGGGCACAGGAAAGACGGGTGCCTTTACACTTCCAACAATGCATAAGCTCTCTAAAGGGCGGGCACGGGCGCGTATGCCGCGATGTATCATCGTTTGCCCAACACGTGAGCTGGCAGCGCAAGTCGCGGAAGATGTTGAAAACTACGGGAAATATTTAAAGCTTGAAATGGCGCTACTGATTGGCGGTGTGTCCTTCTCTGAACAAGATCGCAAACTCATGAAGGGTGTCGATATATTAATCGCCACACCGGGGCGTTTATTAGATCAATATGAGCGCGGTAAAATTCTCATGACAGGCGTGCAAACGCTTATCGTTGACGAAGCGGACCGCATGTTGGATATGGGGTTCATCCCAGACATCGAAAAAATCTTCGATATGACTCCCTTCACGCGGCAAGTCCTCTTCTTCTCTGCGACAATGCCGAATGAGATTAAGCGCCTCGTTGATCAATTCTTACATCAACCCGTCAGCATTCAAATCGCGCGCAAAAACATGACGGCGAAAACGGTGACGCAGCGTATCGTTCGGGTTCCCTCGTCAGATAGCAAACAAAAGCGAACGGCTCTGAGGTGGCTGATTAAAAACTCCGACGTCGATAATGGCATCATCTTTTGCAACCGGAAACGGGACGTCGATATTGTCGCAAAATCGCTAAATGTTCACGGACATGATGCAGCGCCTATCCATGGCGACCTTCCCCAAAGCCTTCGCACCGAAACTTTAGACCGATTTAGAAATGGTGAAATCAAATTCCTCGTCGCCTCGGATGTTGCTGCGCGCGGATTAGATGTCCCAACTGTCAGCCACGTCTTTAATTATGACGTTCCAAATCATTCAGAGGATTATGTCCATAGAATTGGCCGTACAGGCCGAGCTGGCCGTAAAGGCGACGCCATCATGTTGGTCGCGCGATTGGACGAAAACAACTACCAAGACATTCTGAACCTCATTAAAGTCAAATCTATCGAAGAGATAGAAATTCCAGGCATTGAGGACTTTCCCAAAGATGCAGGCGGAAGAAATCGTAGAGGGCGAGATGGCGGTAAAGGACGAGGCCGGCGAGACAATAACCGCGGAGGCGGACGAAACCGCGGCCAGCGCAGTGATGGAAGCTATCATGAGCATAGTGTTTCAACTGAAAAAGTCAGCCGAAAAGCCGCGCCAAAACGCGGGTCTAAAACGGCCGAAACCCCTGCAACAAAAGAAGCGCGAAAACCAATAGAGCGCAGACGTCCTGCGCCTCGTAGAAAAGCGGCGCCTGGCCGGAAGAGTTCTACGACCGACAACGCTGATGTCGAAACTGCAACCGAATCGCCTGCTGAGACAAAACCAACTCGCAACACGTCTCGCAGGAGAGCCGCTCCAAAGTCGCTCTCTAGATCTGAAGAAAAAACAACGCACTCGACAAAAACTAAACCGAGTAAATCCGAAACGAGGAAAGTTAAAGAGAAGGCGGCCAAGCCGAAAAAAACATCCGCTAAATCATCTTCAAAAAAAACATCTGCTAAAGCCAAAGGCAAGACACCCTTTGGAGATGATATTCCTGATTTCCTAAAGCTCTAAAGCGGCAACGCTTTCACACGTTCAATCGTTTGGTCTAGCGCGCTATAAATCCTATCTAACACAGGGTCCGTTTCTTGTGTGAGGCAATGACCTGTGCCGTCAATTGCAATAGAAACACAATTGGGCATACGCTGACCGCAAACTTGCTTATTCACCTCTGTCACGACGAAGTTATCAAGCTCCGCATGAATCATGGTGACTGGCTTTTTGATGGATTCTGGATAGCCGGACTGCCGCACAAATTTGCTGCTCTTATATAATTCCTTCCCCCAATTAAAAGTAACCCCGCCGACGCGCTGTTTTGGACGCACCGTAAAAATAGCGTCGCGCATAGGCAGACGCTTGGGCGAGGACGCGCAATGTTCAATGCCAACCTGAAGAAGGTTGCTTTCACTATAGGGTTTCCACGTGTCATGACCCGGTAAATAGCCTTTTCCTTTACCTAAGGCGTTACCAATCCGGAGTAACCATCCCGCCCGTTCAAAGCTCATATCTCCAGCATTTGGTTTGAGCGCGGGCGCCAAAAGCAATAATCCATCGACATGGTCTGAATGTTCAGCGGCAACGCGGAAGGCAACATGACCGCCAAATGACATACCCATCAAAATGACGGGCCGATCTTCAGGAATATCAAGGCCTTGTAAAAACAAAGCCACATCATTCGAATAGGTTTTAAAGTCATCAATCAAAAGCTTCTCAGGTTGCGATGGGCGAGAACGTTCAGAGCCACCCTGCCCGCGCAGATCAAACCCGATAACATGATATCCGCGAGAAGCGATGTCTCCAACCTGCTCACCATACATATCCATAGTCGCCGTATAACCGGGAATCATCACGACGGTGGCATTCGCCGAAGACGCATTACCTGTTTGGCCATAGCGCATTTTCAAGCCATCTTCGCTTTTAAAAAAAGCCCAAGTCCAATCGTCAGGCATATCCGGAATATTAAAATCTTTCACCTGCGCACGGTAAGCGGATGAAACCTTATAAGGTTTGTAATTTGATTCAGGCCAGGCCAAAAATGCGATGAATGCCAAAAGCAACCAGCCGATTAAAACAAAGAGAACCTGCTTCATGTTCCTGCCACGTCATAGGCATTGGTATCTTGCCAAACTTCTGTTTTGGTTAGGCCTTCATGCCACTTCGCCAAATTCGGAGCCGCAGCCTTCCAATCAAAATGTGCAGCGCGGAAACTTGCGTAATCTAGAGCACATAGAACCGCGATATTCCCATAGGTCCAATCATCTCCGAGCCACGGACTTATTTTTTCAAGCGTCGCCGCGGAATTTCGTATAGCTTGGTCATGGCGGTCTATCATGTCATCCCAATAGAGTTCTTTTGGCCGCATGGTTTCGCCTCGGTAATTATAGACGGCATCAGAAAGGCCATCGCCAAGCGCATGCTGCCACAGCTGTATAAAGCGCATATGCCCAGTTTCGGGCAGTAGAGGTGTCTCACGTAAACTATTCAAATATTCACAAATTACAGGACTATCGAAAAGAAACTGTCCAGGCTGCCATTCCAAAGCTGGAATTTTACCAAGCGGATTATCGCCCGCGACATAGCCATTAGCCCCATCTTTTTTAGGATAAACTTCTTCCAACTCAATTCCGGAAAGGCGAGCTAAAATCATGACCTTGCGGGCATAGGGAGAAATCGGATGGCAAATAAGTTTCATTCGCTCAGTATAACTCGGCAGGACCAGAAAAGTAGACAAAAAAAGACGGGCCGCTGAATAAATCAACGACCCGCCCAGTTATGGCGGGGCGACCCCAGACAAACTGTCTGGAGACCTCCCACTGGTAAAGGGTTTAAGCCGAGGGATGGGCGTATCCTGCGCAGGACGCGCAATAATTTCCGGTTCTGGCGAGCCTCGTTCCGGCGTCGGTGACGGCGAATTTGTAGGGTCTGTCTCTGGCAAAACGGCCGCCTCTTTCGCATCCACATTTGGTGGCATATCAATGTCAACAATCGTGACGACACCTTTCCGGTATTTTGGCGGCGCAGTTTCATCAACATCCGGATCGGGCACATCAACAGATTTCAAGTTCTTATTTCGCAATATAATCAAGTTCTGACGCGCCATCAGATCTAACTTAGGGTCAAGCTCGACTGTAAAGATTTGACCCGGAGCGATGTCTTCTTTCTCAGATTCGATAATTTCCACATTATATTTCCCGCGAGGCAAATCATCGAACGCATATTGGCCAAAGCTGGTTGTATATTTGATGATATCCACATCAGTTTCATCAGACGTCAACCTTAGCTTCGCGCGTTCTACGCGGGTTTCATCCCTATCATATTCCCCGTTCCCATTTTCATCCTCATAGGCGAATCCGCGGATCTGTCCTCTTTGAACAATCGCTAAGGGGATGTCCGTTATCTGCCCTTCAGAAATGGTAACACGCGTCGTAATTTCCGCAGATAAATCATAGCCAATCGGTAAGCTCTTAGCGTCGATTTGGACTTCATGAATGCCTGCGCGCACATTTTGAATGGTGAAGAAGCCATCCGCACCCGAGCGCAACACGAGGCGCGTGCCTTTAACTTTGACAATCACGCGCGGAATTCCAGACTCTGTTGCTTGGCGAATTCCATCTCTGTTGCGGTCTAGGAAAACTTGGCCTTTTAGGATTCCCCGCCCATCTTGCGTTTTCTTGATTGCGCGGCGCGGATTGAAATTGAAATTACCATCCAGTTGAAGGCCTATCCTTTGGTCTCCACGCAAATCGTTTCTATAACCCAAGCCAAGAGATAAATTATCCCCGATATTTAGGCGTCGGCCTGCAGAAATAGCCAAGAACCTATCGCTTCGAGAATCACCCCGCGTAGATAAGCTCTGCAATATTCCAAAGTTCGCATTGACGATATTTTTCTTGCCGAAAAGCTCACCTGAATCAAATCCAGCACTCAATCCGCCTCGTCCGCTCCAATTTTCTCCATCCCAAACACCGCTCAAGCTTGGACCAATTGTGAGACCTGCCTCTTTCGGTAAGTTAAAGCCAAAACCTGGGATGGACGCTGTAACTGTCGCATTTTCGCGATTTTCAGCATCACTGCGAACGGATTTTCCATATCTCGCGCGGATAGTCAGATTGTTGAACTGTTTAAAAGCTTGCGCTTGAAAATCTGTTGCATCGACATTGGTTACAGACCCATCAACTAACCGAGTCGAAGTATCTGACCGTGAGATGGCGCCTGATAAGTTAAGTCCCGTATCTCCAATACCTGTCGTGACACTCACAGAGCCGCTTTTTTGCTCTGATTGAGCCGTGCCTGATTTTAAGACTCCTGTCTTAGCATAGACGCCAGAAATGCCCGCCGTCGGGTTTTTTAATATCCCGATGTCTCGCTTTGGCAAATAGGTGACGCTGGCCGTAAGATTTAGCTGATCCGATCCTACACGGCGAATATCAGGCGGAAGTTCCTCTTCATCAAAATTTGCGTCTGGATTAATTTCTTCTGCAATTTCATCAGCTTGCGCCTCTGCATTCAAGTCAGACCTGAGGAATTCAGCCCCATCATAGCCTGCTCTCACATTGACATTAAAGTTCTCGTCAAGGCGGCGACGCACATCACCGCTAATGCGCAAATCAACTGCACTCTCGCGTGCAGGGCCATCGAAAGCCCCCACGGCCGCGTCGGCGTTCCATTGCCATTTTTTATCCCTGTTTCCGCGTCCTAAACGGCCCGAAATGACTTCCAATATAGCTTGTTGGTCTTTTGAGAGACTATCACGCGAAACCGCCAAGCCCGCTTCCCATCCGTCAAGGTCAGCATATCGAACACCTGCGGCGAAACCGCTATATGTATTTCGGTTCTGATTTTCGCTGATCGACCTTACCCCTGTTAGCGGCAAGCCCGCTGCGACGGCGACCCCGCCAGACTTTAATGCATATTTTGCAGAGACCCCTAAAATTCGTCTTGAATTGACGGTGTCGAGCTCGCGGTAATTCGCTGAATAGTCACCAATAGTTCCAGACACACCACTGGTATGAGCAAAATCAACAGACAACCAATCGGGTTGCAATTCTTTCGCGTTAGACGGCAGATCAGATAATTCATATCTGACACGCGAATTGACGCGGCCAACATGGGAATCAAACTGAACCCGAGCGCCCGTATCCGGAGACAAATTGAACCGAAGGTTTTCAGCTGTAAACGGCGCACCTTTTGCAGCGTCGTCAACGGACTCTAAGGGTTTGATGGAACCTGATAGGCGTTCATCCAAACGAATATCAATACGGCCACTTCCCCCTTCGACGTCTACATGCGTTCCTGTCAAAGCCTCTAAAGCCGACACGGGGATCAACAAATTGGTTTGATCAATATAAGTAATGTCTTTTGAAAGGCCGACAGGCTTACCATTCGCACTGACCAGACCTGTAGAGAGGTTTAATGTTATTGAAACACTGTCTTGAATGCGGCGAATTTCGACAACTGAGCCATTTTCGAGAATAACGACGGAGTTGCCTAGGGCTTCCGCAATCGGAACCAAAGGCAAAAGCAAGACGGGACCAATGGATTTAGGCTCAGGCTTAACCGCGCCTAATGGAATATCATCGACGAAAATATCAAATCCCGTCGCGACACGGAGTCGGGAATCTAGCTTAAATTTAAACTCATTCGTATCCGCATCGAATTTTCCCGCCGCGCCAGCTAATACGGCAATCGCATTGGGCGTCAGGATAAAGTGATCAGGTTCAACCTCCCCGAAATGCTCTAATTTGCCGAGTGCTTTTCCATTCGCCTTGACGATTCCTGTATCCGTATAGAGCTCCATAACAACATTGTCTTGGCTACGCCGAACAATGAGAGCTTTAGACACGTCATCATATTCGACATCATTGCCCAAGCTTTGGAAAATGGGCAGCGCGTTGACGTAGAGGTTACCATCCGCGGTTCGGTGAACTTCTGTGCTCTCAAGGGTTTCCCCATCCAGCTTGACGATGATGGTGCTATCGACTTCAGCAATGATTTTGGTATTCACGGTTTGAACCTTGTCAGGCGTCTCAACCTGCTTAGGCGCAGACTCATCGGTAATGTCAACGCTAGCCGTTTTAGTCACCTCTGATGAGGCAACATCGTCTTGAGCTACAGCCAAATTTGCAAAACAAATAAAGCATAGCGCTATAAACCACTGCAAAAAATGGAGTTTATGTTGAAATAACCGCCCTAACACTCCGGCAACTCCATTCGGGCGCGGCAGTCGAGCTGGGCTGAACAAGCAATATTTTGCTGTACAGGAACAGGCGACCATCCACTCCGAACGGAGTTGTAGACGG
>CAZNXP010000001.1:0-27085 GCA_964576955.1 uncultured Algimonas sp. | reverse complement strand
CTTCTGGTAGATAACCGAGCACAACATTAGCATCTGTAACTGTGGGTAAGTCCCCGCCTTTGGAGTAACATGCTGGTCCCGGTACCGCGCCGGCGCTTTCAGGCCCAACCCGCAATGCACCCGTCAGTTCTGGAACGTGAGCAATCGAGCCGCCTCCAGCACCAACAGTTTTAATATCTAACGACGACGCGCGGACTTTCAAATGTCCAACGGCTGTGTCGCGCACGAGTCGCGGTTCCGAATTCTCAATCAAGGCAACATCGGTTGACGTTCCCCCGACATCTAACGTCAGGATGTTATCAAAACCCGCACTCTTAGCAATCCAAAGCGCACCCGTTACGCCGCCAGCTGGCCCCGACATTAAGAGGTTCACAGGGTCTGTTTGAGATTTGGCTGCACTCATCAATCCGCCATCAGAACGAAGCAAATTAAGCTGGCCGTTCATTCCCATATCGCGCAAATCATTTTCAAGGTTCCGGACATATTTGCCAACAACGGGACGAACAGAGGCATTCGCCGTCGTCGTTAAAGCGCGCTCATATTCCATCATTTCTGGCAGAACTTGATGGCTAATTGAAATTGTCAGCTTTGGGAAAATCTCTTGCGCAATTTCTGCAATGCGCGTTTCATGAGCGCCGTTAACATAGGAATTCATCAAACAAACTGTAATGGCTTCGATATCTTGCTTCTTCAGCTTTTTAAGTGCCTTACGAACCTGAGCTTCATCAATAGGACGAATTTCATTTCCAAACGCATCCATACGACCCGAGACTTCAATAGTGTCTTCCAGAGACGCCATAGGTTCAGGCTTTGGCCAAACAATCCATGCGGCAAGGCCACCCGGAACATAGGAACGAGCAATTTGTAGAATTTGGCGATATCCTTCGGTGACGATCAAGCCCACACGTGCGCCCTTACCTTCCAAGACGGCATTTGTGGCAACCGTTGTTCCATGTAGGAAATATTCGATTTGATCGGGTGAAATATCTGCGATTTCACATATGTCTTTCGTCCCATTCACAACCGCGCGTGACGGATCGTCTGGTGTAGAAGGCACTTTTGTTTTGTGCGACTGCCCAGTCTGATCATCAAATAGGAGGAGGTCAGTAAATGTACCTCCAACGTCAACACCTAATCTATAAGTCATAAGTTTCTCCTTTATGCGGGAACCCGCCAGCACGGCTCACCATGCCCGGTAGAGTTTTTTCCATTTTTGTGCTTAACCACTGTGCGGTGCTCACGATTTTATCCAAGGACATTGATGTCTCGATACCATTGCGTTCAAGCATATAAACAACGTCTTCTGACGGAACATTTCCGGTAGCAGCCGGGGCAAAGGGGCATCCCCCTATTCCACCGATTGAGACGTCAAATGTCCGAACACCGGCCTCTAAGGCGGCATATATATTCGCCAAACCTGTATTTCGGGTATTATGAAAATGTGCCCTAAGAGGTATGTTGGGCAAAGAGGCCCAAACTCTGCTAAAAAGGTCTTTAACTTGCCACGGGTTTCCGACGCCGATTGTATCCGCCAATGAAATTTCATCGGGACCGACTGAGGCTAACTGCTGGGCCATTTTGGCCACGACTTCAGAACTCACTTCGCCCTCAAAAGGGCATCCCAAAGAAGCGGCAATCGTTACATTCACGCGGCGCCCTGCCCGCTTAACTTTTTCTATCATGGCACAGGCTAAATCTACGGACCCGTCTCGCGTTTGATTTTGATTTTTTTGCGCAAAAGTATCTGTTGCCACAACGACCAACCCAACCTCGTCAATCTTTGTCTTAAGCGCTCTGTCCACGCCGCGCTCATTCATGGCTAACCCAATATAAGTTACATCATTATGCGACGGCAAACCCTTAATAACCGCTTCCGCATCAGCCATTTGAGGGACATATTTCGGGTGCGCAAAACTTGCGACTTCGAGGCGCTTTGCTCCGGCCGCAATGGACCTTCCAATCAGGTCTATTTTTTCCTCGGTCGAAAAGAATATACACTCATTTTGCAACCCATCGCGGGCTGTTACATCTACGATTTCAACGGCAAATGAATCTTGCATAACCCGCTCTGCACTTTTCTTTATGTTAGATTTGCTTCGGCTTTATTCAGCGTTTTATCAAAGTAGAAGTCCTCGATATCCACCTAATGAATATTAAAGAATATTCCGCTGTGAGTTATCTAGATATCACCAGCCTAAGAGATTAAAATTTATATGAAGCCTCAAATCCACTTTCAAATAAAGCCGTTACTAAGCCAGTCGAAGACAGCATAATGGCCCTCAACGAATTTGGTATGAAACGCTTATTTACACCGAACATATTTGCTTCCCTCTTTGTCCCAATCAGGCTTAAATCCTGAACTCCTTATGCCTATCGAATAAGGATGCGACTCTTACAGGTTAAATTGTATACAATTAGAAGCGAAGGAGTCTAGCACTTGTTACTCAGCCACGAGTTCATCCAAAGTGACGTCGAGCATATAGGTGTCGCGATATTGATTGCCTGCCGCTAATATATGAACGCGCATTATTGTTTCCGCCAGCACCCCATTCTTCGATCTAATCGCATGTAAAAGCTCTTGGTGGTGTTGATTGCTCCGCAAGATATCCTCAGGTGTGAATTGAGCCGCTGTTCTAACAACCACGGCCTGCTCAACAAACCGGGAAATTACGTCCGTTAACCTCGGACTACCTGAAGCTGAAAACACAACATCATGGAATTTACGGTTCAACTCTAAGAAAGAAGACATCATATTTTTAGAATTTTTTTTCGCTAATTTATCAATTTTATCAATAATATCAGTCATTTGTTGAATTTGCAGAGTGGTTGCTTTAGAAGCGGCTTTGCGCGCAGCCAGCCCCTCCAGCATTGCCCGCATTTCAAACATATCAGCAATATCTTCGCGGCTCCAATCGATAACAAAAGCCCCTCGATTAGGCTCAATTCTGACGAAACATTCTAGAGCAAGACGGCGTAAGGCCTCACGAACGGGCGTACGGCTAACCCCGCAAACTGCTGATAATTCACTTTCACTTAACCGAACTCCAGGGGCATAGTCCCCTTGCAGCAAGCGCCGTCGAATTTCAGAATAAGCGCGCTCAGAAGCACCAGACATAAATCACCTTTCGGAACAATTGTTATCCACCTAGCAAATAAAAGAAATTTTGTATACAATTTTGTATGGAGTTTAAAGCTTCACTCTCACCCAAAACACAAGTGCCTGGGTATGAATGCTGAAATACAGCCTAATAATCAGAACACGTAAAATATGATATTCTTAGCAAGATAATTCTAATTCATCCGGCTTGAACAATTTCATCGCGACAAGATCTCGGTTGATATTTTCTTGTGTCTCGAAAAGCAGATCTTTGTATTTTTCAAACGCATCCACAACCCGCAATGAGGTCGAGAAGAAAACAAGTGTCATCGCACCAATGAGTTCTTTTTCGCGATAGAGCGGCACAGCAATACTCGATGTCTTTCCGGGGTCCTTTGTATGAGGATTTCTGATAAATGACGCGTATCCATCTTCCAAAATCATTCTAAAATGATGATCTTGAAGGTCCCGCATAGAAAAATCTTCTTCTTCATTCACGGCTGTACGTCTTATCTGCTCGATGATGCGAGCACGATCTTCGGGCTCTGTATAGGCAAGAAAAACTAGACCAGATGCGCTAGATGCAATTGGCAAAGAATAACCCGGGTGATAATCTGAAAATGTCATAGCGGTTAAGCCATGTGTTGAATCTTGTATAACCATCACGGAGCCAACACGAAATGCAATGGAGGCTGGCCACCCTGTTTCTTTAGTGAGTCTGACGATATGCGGCCTGGCAATGGCGACGAGCCGCGTTTGCGCTTGGTAGCCACAGCTAAGAGATTGGGCGAGCGCTGTCGCGCGGTAATATTTACGGGAAAGTTCGCGCTCAATAACGCCTTCACGAACAAGAGTGTAAACGACCCGACAAACCGTTGGATAAGGCAGATCAACAATTTTCGCAATTTGCGTCATCGTAAGAGCGCCGTGACGATTTATCGCTTGTAAGACATGTAATGCCCGTGAAATTGAACGAATAAATTGTTCTTTGCTTTTTTTCTTTTCCACGCGAGTTCCCTTAATTTTAGCAGTAGGCTAAGGAATATTCGCCTGTCGGTCAACTAGGGTCTGGTGGAAAATTTGGGCGGGCTACGCCTTAAATCAACTCAGGTTTGCAAAAGTCTTTGGCAATCCAGCATTTGGCGTCATTCCGTATAAAGTTTCCTTGGGCAACCCCTCAGAAAGCAAGGAGCGGCACGCCATTAAAGCCCCCAAATCAACGCCCGTATCAACGCCCATCGATTCAAACATAAACACCAAATCCTCGGTCACAATATTGCCGCTCGCACCCGGAGATGCTGGACACCCACCCAAACCTGCTTGTGAACTGTCAAAGACTTCAATCCCTTCCTCATAAGCGGCTAATGCATTTGCAAGACCGAGACCATAGGTATTGTGTAGATGAACCGATTTCACTCTTTGTGCCCCAGCAACGCGGCGGACCCCAGCAATCAAGCGTTTGACCTGTTTGGGATTTGCGTAACCGACCGTGTCGGACAAGCCTAACTCATCCACACCAGCCTCTACGAGACGCTCTGCAAGTGAAAGAACCTGCCCCTCACCTATATAACCTTCAATGGAGCAGCCGAAAGCCGTGCTCAACGCTCCTTCAAATTCTGGTCTATTGCCCTTTGGTTGCGCGGCAATCAGCTCCGCAATCTGCCGAACATTTTCAATCGCTTGGTCATGGGTTTGCCGTAAATTTTTCTCAGAATGTGTTTCGCTGACAGAAAGCGGAAATCCCATAGACGTCACGCCCGCCTCGATAGCGGCCTTCGCGCCGCGCAGATTGGGCACTAAAGCCAAGACGCGCAAGCCCGGTAAGGTCTTGGCGAATGCGACTATTTCAGCCGTATCAGCGAGTTGCGGAAAAAGTTTGGCCGGCACAAAACTCCCGACTTCAATCTCGCGGAGGCCCGCATCGTAAAGTCCTTTTATCCATCGCTTTTTAACAGAGGTTGGCATGACGCCATCACAGTTTTGTAGCCCGTCTCGAGGCCCAACTTCGGAAATCAGGACTTTATCTTTCATAATCTCTGCATATTGTTTCTATGTTGAATAAGACAGGCTATAGCACTCTTTCCCCGCAGAGTGATTAATCTTCATTCTCATTTTTCTTATTTTAACGCATCAATTACATCCAATTCGAAATGAGGTATCATGAGCACTAAGTCCACAATGGTTCTATCGGATAAAACTGCGCGTGAATTATTTGAAGACGTAAGGTCTAATCCTGCACGCAAACGCTTCGGATTTGGCGAACGCATGGCGATTGTGAATGTTGACCCGCAAAAGTCTTATACGCGGCCAGACCTCTATAAAACAGGTTACATCACCGATCCAGAGCAAATGCACCATATCAATGAGCTTTCCAAACTGTTGAGAGCCAAAGGCTTGCCCGTGATCTGGACACATGTAGCCTATATGGAAAATGCTGCGGATTGCGGAATTTGGGGAACGCGAACGGATACGCCAGACAGCCTTCAAAATATTAAGTTTGGAAGCCCGCGAGCAGAGTTTGATGACAGACTTGAAATCCATAGAGATGTGGACGCTGTCTATACCAAACGTATGCCGAGTGCGTTTTTCGAAACCCCTCTCAATAGCTTTTTAAACTTCCACAATATCGATACGGTCATTGTAACGGGTGGCTCCACGTCGGGATGCGTCCGCGCGACCGCCGTCGATAGCCTCTCCTATGGCTACCGCACCATCGTTCCGATTGAAACGACGGCCGACAAACATGAGAGCTATCATTTTGCCAATCTCACCGATTTGCTGATTAAATATGCGGATGTTGTTAATGTCAGCGAAGTCTATGCGTGGATTGAAAGTTTTCAAGCCTAATGCATGCGACGCCAAATCTTTATGATTACTGGCCTTATAAAAGGCGGCCTAAAATAGAATGGCCTGGTGGGAAGAAACTCGCCTTTTGGATTGCGCCAAATATTGAGTTTTACGAGTTCATGCCGCCAAATAATGCCACGCGCCAGCCTTGGCCGAATGCTATTCCAAATGTGCAACAATATAGCCAACGTGATTTCGGCAATCGCGTGGGTCATTTACGCCTCATGGAATTGCTCGATAAATATCAGCTGCGCGGATCAGTCAGCTTGAACGTTGCACTTTGCGATCATCATCCCGAGATTATTGAAGACTGTATCAAACGAGATTGGGAATTTTTCAGTCACGGCATTTATAACACCCGTTATAGCTACGGCCTTACGCCGGCGCAAGAACAGGCGGTTCTGGACGATTCTATACGCACGGTTGAAAAAGCCACGGGGCAGCGCATTCGCGGCTATCTCGCGCCTGCCCTCACTCACACTGAAGACACGCTAGATCTAATTGCGGAAAACGAGTTCTGGTATAGTTGTGACCTTTTCCAAGATGATCAACCTCAGCCTTTAAAGACTAAAACAGGCAAACTTGTTTCCATGCCTTACTCGCTCGAAGTCAATGACGTTATCACCTATTCCGTTATGGGTTTCGAGCCCGATAGATATACGGACATATTAAAACGTCACTTTGATCAACTCCTAATCGAAGGAGAACGCAGCGGTACCGTCATGTGCATACCGCTTCATGCCTATCTGGTCAGTCAACCGAACCGCATAAGACCCTTCGAAGAGGCCATAAAACATATCATGGCACATCGTGATGATGTCTGGTTTGCAACAGGCAAAGAGATTGCGAAACATTTTATCGACAATTACTGGGATCAATCCATAGCCGATATCGAAACACGCGGCGTCGCCACTGGCGGAACGGGGTTTTCGCATGGATAAATCCTACCTTGAATATCCCAAACGCGGCTACGGCCAAGACCATGAATTTTATGACTGGCGACAGGGTAAAGACCGACCAAAACTCTCATGGAGCAAGGGAGCCAAGGTTGCGGTTAGTTTCATTATCCCTATGGAGTTCTTCCCCCTTAACCCGTCTGGCATTCCGTTCAAACACCCTGGCGCAATGGTTACGCCCTATCCGGATTTACGTCACTTTACCGTCCGCGATTATGGAAACCGTGTCGGAGTATTCCGAATTTTGGAAGCGTTAGAAGACGCAGACGTCAAAGCGACATTTGCTGTCAATGGCGAAATAGCCAAGCGTTACCCTCCGCTTATAGACGCTATAGTAGCTGCGGGTCATGAAATAGCCGCTCATGGGATTTCAACAGATCATATCCATCATGAAACAATGAGCGCTGATGATGAGAATGGCCTTATTCAAAACACGACATCATGCTTCGATGAATTACCAAAAGGATGGTTATCCCCTGCCCGCAATCAATCTTCGAGAACCTTAGAATTACTTGCGAAAACAGACTATCAATACTGTCTTGATTGGGAAATGGATCAGGTGCCTGTTCAAGCCAACACGCCAAATGGCAACGTCACCCTTGTTCCCAATAATTACGAATTATCTGATTTCACCTTACTACACACACGTCGGCAAACCGAAGAGTCATGGCTTAAGCAAATAGAGAGTTCTTTCGAATTACTGCTTGAAGAGCACGGCCGTTTTGGCAGCCAAATGTTAGGCCTTACGCTAACACCCTATGTGATTGGCCAACCCTTTCGGATATGGGCGTTACGGGCTCTCTTAGAAAAAATAAATTCAACGGCACATGTCGAAATCTTTACGGCGAGTGACATTGCCGCACAATTTATGGATCAAAATGCAAGCTCCTCTTAACGGCATAAAAGTCATCGAATTTTCTCATATGGTGATGGGCCCATGCGCAGGGCTTATGCTTGCAGATATGGGTGCCGAGGTCATTAAAGTTGAACCGATTGGCGGGGATAAAACGCGGCGACTGCGCGGTGCGGGCGCTGGTTATTTCCCAATGTATAACCGTAATAAAAAATCAATCGCTATCAATCTCAAATCCAAAGAAGGCAAAGAAGCCGTCTTGGAGATGATTAAAAACGCAGATGTCTTCATCGAGAACTTTCGTCCTGGCGCATTGGACAAGTTAGGGTTTGGTTATGCGGATCTAAAAGGTCTCAATCCGCGTCTAATTTATTGTTCTGAAAAAGGCTTTCTCAACGGTCCATATTCGCACCGAACTGCTCTAGATGAAGTCACGCAAATGATGGGCGGTCTCGCTTATATGACGGGTCCGCCGGGGCGCCCGCTAAGAGCTGGTAGCTCTGTTATCGATGTCACGGGCGGTATGTTTGGCGCGATGGGGGTGCTTGCAGCTCTGAATGAACGCCACACGACAGGCGAAGGCAAACATGTCTCTGCGGCTCTCTTCGAGACCACAGCCTTTTTAGTCGGGCAGCACATGGCACAGAAGGCCGTTACAGGGGAACCAGCGGCACCAATGCCGGCGCGAGTCTCAAGCTGGGCAATTTATCAACTCTTTGATACAAAAGACAACGAGCAAGTATTCATTGGCGTAGTGTCTGATGGTCAATGGAAAATTCTTTGCAAGGCCTTTGATTTACCGCATCTTCTTAAAGACCCTGACCTCGCTGAGAACCGTGACCGCGTAATCCACAAAGATAAATTCCTACCGCAAATTAAAGCAAAATTTAAGTCCCTGACCAAAGCGGAATTAATGGAAAAAATTGAAAATCTCGGATTACCCTTTGCCCCAATTGGAAAACCAGAAGAGATGTTCGATGACCTGCATTTAAATGCCGAGGGCGGATTGTTAGATATGGAAATGGAAAATGGAGAGCGATGCAAACTTCCTGCACTTCCAATTTCCCTTGATGGCGAACGTTTAGGTCTTCATCTCGACCCACCCAAAGCTGGGGAACATACAGAATCGCTTCTCATGGATATGGGTTTCGACATCGCCGAGTTTAAAGCTAAGGGCGTGATTTAATAAGCCCAAGGGCGGTCAATTTTGTCTTGCTCAAAATATGCGACAATTTCCGCTTCATCTTGTAACGTGAGAGCAATTGGATCCAAACCATTGATAAGCATATGTTTGTCACTTTCAGCAATCGAGAAGCCGAATCCGTTTACTGTCTGCGCATGCAAATCAACCATTACCACATCGCCGAATGTAGTAATCAGAGCCCCCTCCATCTCGACACATAAAATCCCGTTTCGAACGCAATTATTGTAAAAAATCTCTCCAAAGCTCTCAGCAAGAATTACGCGAAACCCAAATTCTTTTAGCGCCCAAACGGCATGTTCGCGAGAACTTCCACATCCAAAATTTTTTCCTGACAATAGGATGGTCGCATCACGGTATTCGTCCTGATTTAAGACGAATAGCGGATTTTCAATGCGGCCTTCGCTATATCTTTGCCCTGCAAACAGGCCAGCACTCAGTCCCGTTTTAGAGACAGACTTCATTTCACGAGAGGGAATAATCTGATCCGTATCAATATTATCCCGAATGAGAGGCACCGCAATGCCTTTATGTTTTTTCAAAGGCTCCATCACGACCTCGCCTTTGGCGCCGTTATCTTACCGGCGATGGCCGAGGCGGCAACAACAGCAGGACTCGCCAAATGGGTTCGAACCCCCGGTCCTTGGCGTCCCTCAAAATTTCTATTCGTGGATGAAATCACCCGTGTCCCTGGAGCAAATGTATCACCCCCAGCATAAAAACAAAATGCGCAACCTGCTGTTCCCCATTTAAAACCAGCCTTCTGAAATATTAAATGAAGACCTTCCGCTTCCGCTTGACGCCTTACTGCCATGGAACCTGGTACGCAGATAGCGCTCACGCCATCAGCCACTGCCTGACCGTCTAATATTTTAGCGGCTGCACGTAAGTCCGAGATACGTGAATTGGTGCATGATCCGATGAATGCCCCGCCAATTTTCAACTCGGATATTTTGTCGCCGATTGTCACATCCATGTAATCAAGCGCTTTAACATCTGAAGTTTCTGGCACGCGGCTATCAATCGGCACCGCATGCTCAGGAGATGTCCCCCATGTTACAGTTGTTTGAACCTCGGCAGCGTCGATTTCATAATCATAATCAAAATCGGCGTCTGCATCTGACTTCAATCCCTTCCAATAATCGAGGGCCTTCTTCCAAGTTTCGCCGACCGGCGAAAATCTTTTTCCCTGTAGATAGGAAAAGGTTTCCGCATCTGGAGCAATGACAGCTGTAAAAGCTCCAAACTCTACGGCCATGTTGCAGAGCGTCAAACGCTCTTCAACCGACATTTTTTTAACCGTGCTTCCAGTGTATTCCACAGCACAACGTTTAGCGCCTGCTGCGCCATATTTTGCGATTATATGCAACGCGACATCCTTGGCGGTCACCCCTAGGCCCAAATGTCCCGTGATATTTATGCGCATCTGCGGCGGTTTTTTTACCCGCAACGTACCCGTCACCATAGCATGTTCCGCATCCGTAGACCCAATACCCCATGCGAGCGCACCAAGTGCCCCTTGGCTACATGTATGACTGTCCGGACATACCAGTGTAAGACCCGGTTGAGCTATACCGAGTTCTGGCGAAATAACATGTACGATGCCTTGGTCGCGGTCCAAAACATCAATCAAATTTATACCTGTTATTTTTGAAGCTTCCCGCGTTGCGGTTATAAAAACATCCCCTCCAGGCATTCGGGAGTCTGTCTCACCTCGCCCATTCTCATTGGACACGATATGGTCAACAGTACAAAATACACTCTTCGGATGGCGGAGTTTCCGGTCACTCTCAACAATCGACTCTAATGCAACACTACCTGTGCGTTCATGCAAAAACACCCGGTCAATCCCAATAAGCGACTCCCCGCTTTCGAGAATTTTAATTTCGTGAGAACTCCATAATTTATCAAATAGAGTTTGAGTCATATTTTGAACCTAGCGTCAGATCCGATGAATCATTTAATCTCAAGAGCCTGCGCAGCCCTGTTTGGAAGAGCCGTGTCGTCCCAATCAAAACGCACATCTCCGATACGGACAATAACCAATTTTTCACTCTTCGAGATGTAGACGCGCTGGCCACCAAAGCCATCAAAGAATACGGTATCCCTTACAATAAAGGGGTCTGCACTTGGAACAGTCAGATTGGTACTCGGGCCATACTCCCGCATGCCGTCATCCGGTGACCCCAACCAAATGCCAAGACCATAATCTGGATTGAGGCTGCTAGGAGCAAGCAAGGCGTCAATCGCAGAGCTAGGCACAATTTCTCCTGTGTTCTCAGCAATGAGAATCCCAAGTTTTAGCCAATCACGTGCATTCGCCTGCAAACCAGCATAAAATCTTGGGGCACCCTTTTCGGTTTCAGACCAAAGATATGCGTCGCTCGCCCCTGCGGGCACCCAAATGCGTGTCGATAAATACTCAGCATAGGTCTGCGAGGTTTTATCCGCCAAAGCTTTCCGAATAGCCGCGCCAGCAACTTGGTAATTTATATTCGAGTAGTCAAATACAGGAACCTCGTCGACGCGCTTCGCTTTAATTGCGGTTTTCTCAACTTTGTCACTCAGCAATAAGTTCAAAGCATCAAAGCTAGGAGGAGAAAAAGGGTAACGCTCCAGACCAGACTTGTGCTGCAACATATCCTGGATGCTTAATGTCTCCCGCCCGCCTTTTTTATAGGCCTTCACATAGAGGCTAATTGGATCATCAAGGTTGATGAGACCGTCAGCCTCCATAGTCGCTGCGACAAGCCCTAGTATGGATTTATGCATGGAGAAGGACTTAGAACGATCTGAAGGTGAAACACCTTCGGCATAGGCCTCATAAATAAGATCTCCATCCTTCCAGATTAAAAGTGCCTTTCCGCCCGTTTCTTCCCAATATTTATGTGTTTCCGAAAATACATCTTTATCTTTGAGATTTAAATTGAGCGTTTCAGTCTCGGTACCACCAATGAGCTGTAATGGCTTTTGATTTTCAATATACATCGCATCAGCAAAACCATCCTGCGCAGTTGGAAAATTTTTGACCAAGGTCCAATTCGTAAATACAAAAAAGACGACTAATAAAAACAAAAGACCAATCAAGGCTCCAAAAATTTTCAAAAAAGTCTTAATTCCCTTTTTCATGACGGCCCTAGATGTTTATTCCTTTTAGATATTCAGACGCATTTTCCAGTGAAACCACATCTCCATATTTCGCGTTCATATCAAATAAATTGGCATTATGTGGGTCAGCATGCCTGTCACCACAGGCCTCTTCGACTATCATTGGTCGGAAGCCGTAAGAGGACGCATCCACACAAGTCGCCCTTACGCATCCAGATGTCGTAAGACCGGTTAAAATGACAGTATCAATGCCTGCTGCCGTCAAAGTTGAGGACAAAGACGTCCCAAAAAAAGCTGAAGGATATTGCTTGCTAACCACAATGTCATTTGGTCCGGGCTCAAGACCTGCTGGCCATCCATTATGCTCGGCGCCCGGAACAAAATTTCTGAGTGGCTTCGCTTTTTTAAAGAATACACCCCCGGTTATGCCATTCGCATCATATACTACATTAGTAATAATGACGGGAATGTCCTGCTGATGAGCTAGTTTTCTTAGAATAAGCGCAGCCTCGAGTGCCGATTGTGGATCGGCATAAAGATCATTTTCAGGTTGAAAATAAGCCTCGACAAAATCTATCAATATAAGTGCCGGACGTTCGCCATAACCAAGCATATTGTCATAAACGCCGGCATAATTATCATCTTGACTGATTCCCATTTTATAGCCCTACGCGACCGGAGCAGGTTGATCAAAATGATCCTGAGCATTGTCCAGGTACCAGGCTGCTAGTTCTTCACGCGTGCACCACCATATATCTTCGAGAGATTTCGCATATTCTAAAAATGCCGTTAGATAGGCAATACGGTAAGCTCGGCCTGAAACATGTGGATGTGTACCAAGATTCATTATCCGGCCCGAACTGGCCCCCTCTTCATAAAGGACCCGAAGCTCTTCTATCAGAATTTCAGCGACTTCAGATGTGCTATGTCCACGGCGCGTAATCAACGTAAAATCATTAATTTCATTTGAATATGGCGTGGCGACAATTGGCCCTGCATTTGTATGAATGAGATAAGGTTGATCGTCATTCAGCAGGTCACAATAATAAGTGAGGCCATTTTCAGCAAGAATTTGCGCGGTGTTCGTGGTGCTTCGCAAAGACGAAGACAACCACCCTTTCGCCTTCTTGCCAACATATTTTTCATATTGTTCAAGGGTGCGTTCAATTACATCACGTTCTGCTTCAATATCAAAAGCGTGTTTCCACAGGAGTTCACCCTGCTCCCAATTATGAGCGACAATTTCACATCCACGGTCCATTGCCGCTTCAATCATAGCATAGCGACGGTCGAAAGTGACGGCATTTGTCGTGCAAGACGGCTTAACATCGAATTTATCGAGCGCATCAAACATCCGAAAAACGCCAACTCGCTGTCCATATTCACGCCATGTATAATTTGGAAAATCAGCAACATTTCCTGGAAGAATATTCGGGAGAACAGCAGGACCGCCAGCGTAATAAGGCTCTTCAGTATCCTTGGTCATATCCCAAGTTTCCAAATTGAATGAGATAATCAATGCCACTCTTTTCCCATTTGGGAACTTCAAAGGCCTTCGTTTATTTATCGGAGTATAATCATAATTCAGCATTTACTTACCAATCTGAAAGCAAGCGCCCGAAGCCCTGCATTTTGTCATTTATATTATTCGCTCTCAACGCATGCCAATAGGTTGCGGCATTAATGGCAATAACGGGCTTGTTTAGCCACTTCTCCGCCTCAGCCGCGACACGCACGCAGGCTAAATTTGTACCACATTGCACAATGGCGTCAGGGTTAAGCTCATTAAGTTCCATTATCGCCTTTCGCATTTTATCTTCGCTTTCATGCGCGATAAGCATCGGGCTAGCGCTCTTAAGACCAATGACTTTTAGGACATCATATCCAAGCTCTGAGAAAAATGTTTTCACCATGGAGTCACCAAGCGGCATATAAGGTGTCAGGCAAGCAATTGTCTTAATCGGCTTTTCTTCGCTATAAGCCTCAAGAGCAGCTTGACAGGCCTGAGACCCCATAGACACGCCAGTACCGGCACGTTCCTCGAACTCTTTTTGCAAACGGTCCGCGCGCCCCGTTCCATCCCAAAATGTTTCCGCCGACATACCCATGACGACATACCCCGGATCACAGGTTTTGACACTATCAATGGCCGCCAGAGTATTCTCACTGATTATTCTTACAAGCTCGCCAAAACTCTCATCATCGGTGACCGCCATATCCGGGGTTTCAATTCTCGAGAAATGATTTGTTACGCCATCTGGTTGCATCCAAGCAAACTCAGGCTCAACGCTAGTATTTGTAGACGGCGCAATAACGCCGAATTTCATCCGGTATCCGAGAGTATCAACCATTATTGAGCCTTAAGTTATCCGGTAGCTTTCACGGACACAATTAATCATGGAGGTTTCCATAACAAAAGCTTTTTCCAAGACAGGGTCGGAACAGGACTTCATGAATTTCGCCTGGCGTTTTATTTGCGTTTTCTTATCCGTCGCTTCCATCAAAGCTTTATTTTTCTTGGTATGTTCTTGAATAAATTGCGTACAAATACCTCTGCGTTGACGATTATAGAGCGCCAAAAGCTCCTGACGGTCACCGCCTTGTTTAATTATTTTTACCAATTTCTCTGCGAGGTTAATGGCATCTTGCACGCCGCCGTTCATCCCCATACCGCCCAGAGGATTATTCACATGTGCGGCGTCACCAGCAATCAAAACACGGTCTCGAACTTGATATGAACTCGCGACGCGTTGATGCACGCGGTAAAGCGTGCGGTGAATAATATCGAAATCCCCGTAATTCTTGGCCAATCTGTGGAGTCGGTCTTGAATAAACTCATCCGTCAAGAAGTGTGAGTCGTCTTCCTCAATCGGCGTAGGAATTAAAACACGCCAAAGATCTGACGTCTTTAGCAACACACACCATTCATCTGGGTCTGAAACATAATTGACAAGTGATAAGTCTTCAAAAAATTCTTCAAACGCATAGCTGGTGCTGGCAACCAAAAAACGTTCCGGGTATGTCATGCCTTCAAATTTAACACCGCCGGCTTGACGTACAACACTGTTAGCGCCGTCACATCCTACGAGATAAGAGCATTTAATATGCTCTTCGCCGTCACCAGTTTGCACGAGCGATTGGATACCGCCATCAACTTCTAAATATCCCTTAATTCGAGTCCCAAATCGAACTTCCGCATGTGCATACGCCTTAAGCTTTTCGACTACAATTCCGGCCATTTTATACTGTTCGCATTGTAAGCGATAAGGGTGGTTGGTTTCGTTTTCGAGAACCGATAGATTGAACTTCGCGATCTCATGCGTCCGTCGATCACGGTACTGGTAATCCTCAACTTTTAGCCCCTGCTCTATCATATCAGAGACAAGTCCGAGTTCGGCCAACATGTCTAAAGTGGGCGGATGAAAAGTCGAAGCTCTTAAATCACGAGGCACATCATCTTGCTCTTCAATCAAGATGATTGGAATGTCATTTTGAGCTAAAAAAAGAGCCAATGCACACCCAACGGGCCCTGCGCCAGCAATTAAAATTGGATCCATTTTGCTTTCCTCTTCTAGCGGAAGACTTACCTCCCAAATTAAATTTCGAAGGATTTAAAACAGCTTTTAACCGCTATGCGGAAAACGCCACATTAGCTGGGCATTTTCTTATAAACCTATCCACTAGGAGAGTACGAGTACCGCGAATTGATAGATTTAACCTTGGCTTTATTAATTCAGATATAGGTGCAATTGGTTAAAATCGCGAAGGCATAGCCAATATTTCGATTATAGGTTAGATGGAACTATGACCGCTAGAAACTTTTCTCGGAGACGGACTCTAAAACTGGCGGCAAAAGCTGCCATATCTGGCGGTTTGATAGGCCCATTATCTGCGTGTAGCGGAGAGGTGAAAAACGAAGTGACTTCTTTTGACTATATCATCGTTGGAGCTGGGTCAGCGGGATGTGTCTTGGCAGCACGTCTTTCAAAAAACCCAAATACTCGTGTTTTATTACTGGAGGCAGGACCTTCATCCAATGATCCCTTGATTGACGATCCAAAAAACTGGTTTCGCCTCACATTTGGAGACTATGTCTGGCCCGACGAAGGGATGCCGCAATCGCATGCTGGCGGAAAAGGCCTGATTTTAGCCCATGGCAAACTTGTGGGTGGGTCCAGCGCTATCAATGCGATGATCCATCACCGTCCAACAGCTGATGATTTAGATGATTGGAATTTACCAAACTGGCGCTGGAAGGATATCGCGCCAATGCTAGAGAGGTCAGAGACTTGGAATGGTAGGACGACGGAAAATCGAGGTGATGCCGGCCCCATAAAAGTAATGGCTTTGCCAGACCCTCCGCTACTTGCGGAGACAACATTGGCAGCGGCTGAGCGTCTAGGATATGGAGCAAGCGCAGACTTAAATGGCACAACCCAGTTAGGCGCTGGACTAAATCAGCTCGCTTTCGATGGTAGCAAACGGCAGCATACAGGCTATGCCTATCTTCGCGGCGCTTTAGATCGTTCTAACCTTTTCGTCGAAACTAGCGCACATGCGACTCAGCTCTTATTTACGAAACAACGATGTACTGGTGTAGAATATGATGTTGGCGGAGTCGCCAAAACAGCCGAAGCTAACCGTATCATCCTATGCGCGGGCACATTACGGTCACCTGCAATTTTAATGCGTTCAGGAATTGGACCTTCGTCCCATCTTAAAGATTTAGGCATCCCTATTCGTGTAGCCGCCCAAGAACTTGGCTTGAACCTACATGATCATATGCTCATCGCAGGTCATAATTTTGCAACAGAAAACCAAATTTCTCAATCTGAGGTGCATGGGTCAGTTGCAGTTGTTTATGGAAGCTCTAAAGCCGCAAACGAGAAGCGCGATTTGATGTTAAATGTCTCAACGACGCCATCGGTTCTCCCGCCGCTAAATAGCCCAAAACATGGTTTTAAAACGACTTTCAGTTTCACCAAACCTAAAAGCAGAGGGCATCTAAAATTAGCTAGCCTGGACCCTTTTACACAACCCATTATCGACCATAATATATTTTCCGCTCCAGAGGACATGAATGGCGCCTTGGCGGCGCTAGAAATCAGCCGCGAAATTCTAAATTCTGACGAGTTTCGCGTGTTAAACGGTGTTGAACAAAATCAAGAGCTATTAAAGACCCTCGAAGGACGTCGCCAACTGATCATTTCCGGCACAACGCCCTTTGGCCATCATTGCGGAACTTGCCGAATGGGTTTAGATGATGGATCGATTGTTGATGAAACTTTGCGCGTTAAAGGCACTGAGGGGCTTTATGTAATCGACGCTTCCGTCATTCCCGAGGTGCCCTCTTGCCCAACAAATGCTCTTGTCATCGCTATGGCAGAATTAGCGGCTAGTCGCTTGGTAACCTCGTAAAGCTTTCCTTAGACAGGCTTAGTTGCCAAAGTCGATTGTAAGAACGGGTTGGATGTTTGCGGCCCAGCCTCAACTTTGAATCCAGCTCGGCGCAAAATTCCCATAAAGTCACAATGCACAAAACCCACCGAATAGGGTTCACAATTATTTCGAGAGTCAAAATCGATTAAATATCTCTGAGACGCTGGTAAATTCTCACCAAAATTATTTGGAAAATCAAATATAGAAAATGTCCCGCCGGGACGCAGAACGCGGTAAACTTCTGTCACAATCTCTTCAATTTTCTCTTCAGCAACTTCATGATACAAAAGGTATGACATAACAGCGTCAAAATGGCCGTCTTCATATGGCATATCCTCCGCTAATGATTGTTGAAATGTCACGTCAATGCCTTGGTCAACAGCGCGGTAATGCGCATATTTAAGCAGTGGAAGTGCGACGTCTAATCCCGTTATTTCGACTTCAGGATTCAGCTTCTTCAATGCTGTAGAGGCTTGTCCAATTGAGCAGGCCAAATCCAAAATTCGATTGCAGTCACCTTCAGGCTTAGTCGTCAATTCAGCCAGCTCCATATGAAGTTCATCTTGGTCGTTTGACCCTTCATAAAAAACCATAGTTCCATAATGGAAAACAACGCCGCCAAGAAGATCATCCGTATAACCGCCCGGCTGTAAGTGGATTTCTTGGCGCGTATAGGCCGGTACAACAAAATCCTCGTCATAAATGAGCTTTCCTGGTCCCAGCTTTTCACTTGCTTCCATTTTCTTGATAACATTTTCACTATCGCGCACAAAACTTTGCCGCGTTCTGCGCCACATCATTTCTTGTTGTGTGCGTAAAAACCTTTGCCATGTTAGGGCAACGGGCGCTTGGCGAAATTCCCGCTTTATATCATCCAAATCATTCTTGTTTGACTTAGGCTTATTCTTCGCTTTCCACTCACCATACCGAGTTTCGCCGCGCTCTGCGACGGACGGAAACATATCTTGAATAAGCATTTTTCGAAAACTCTGAACATATTCAAGATAGCTTTCATCCGCGAGTTTAGTTGGACGCGGTAAAAGTCCGAGATAACCTCTATCCGTGGATTCATGTTTCATGGCTTGCTCCTAAACTGAATCGTCTATCTGTCTTAATGAGGGATCATCTGCACGTTTTGCTGTGAAATCATCGGGCCGCCGCAAAAATCCTTTAAAAATTGATTGAACCATTTCATCTCGTTCCGCTGTACGGGCCGCTTTCTCAGCCCCATCCGGCAAATGCGCTTCAATCAATTTCGACGCATCGATGCCTTGATCTATTAGTATTTTTTCTAACACAATCTGCCGATCGCGCACGGTCCATAAAACAGCAGACATTTCGACAACAGCGTCAAGCAGGTTATCGATCATCACATTATCAAAATACTGACGGCCAGGACCGTTGATTTCAAACCCCAAATCCGGATCTACATTTTGCTTTTTAATCATGTCTCTCAATACCTAACCTTTGAACATACATTCAAAATTCCTAAATTCCAGCCATGCAGCGAATAACTAGCCCTAAGCAGAGAAAGTTACCGTCGCTGGGTTATATTTAAAAATCCCTAGAGCATCTTCATCGCGCCTCGGCGCATCACGCAAGGCATATGGATCCATGCCCTGCATTCTCTCCGTCCCCAAATTTGACTCCCTTTGTAGAAAGGTCACCCTTTCATGCCGTGCAAGATTATAAAGCGCTAAAGCCCGACGATCATCAACACCTTCTTCAAAACACCTTGCGAGTACAATACCGTCTTCAATGGATGAAGAGGCCCCCTGCCCGAACCACGGCAACATCGGATGCGCCGAGTCGCCAATAACCCCAATATTTTCGCTCACGAGGCCTTCCAAAGGCTCCCGAGAAAACAAACCCCAGCGATAAAGTTGTTCGGCAGGTATAGCACGAATGAGCGTTTGAACAGGCTCACACCAATCTTGGAACGTCTCAGTAAGTTCTTTTGGTTGCGCCTTTACTGCCCAGCCTTCTTCAGTCCATTTCGGCGCTTGTCCCATAGCCACAACATTAACAAGCGACTTGCCGCGAATGGGATAGGTCACGAAGGTTCGTCCCGGACCTGTCCAAACACGAGAAACAGGTTCTACATAGATATCAGGAACATGCACGGCAGGAATCAATCCTCGCCAAGCAATAACACCCGTGAACTCTGGCTGGCAGTCTCCAAAAATCTCATCCCTGACCGTCGATTTTATCCCATCTGCACCTATGACCGTGTGAGCATTGACGGCTTTTCCATTATCAAAGTTTAAGACGGTGACCTCTTGCCGCCGTTCAATTGACGTCAATTGGTGCGCGAGCTCTATTGCCTCTGGCGCTAGAGCCTTAACACGTTTGACCAATTCAACATGAAAATCCGCGCGGTGTATTTGAAAATATTTCGCACCGAAACGACTTACGTCATCTCGGCGATTTATCGCGACTAACTCTTCATTGGTAACCCCGTGAAAAACATAATTAGTTTGAGGCGTATTACTTTGCGTCTCCATGAATTTAGACATACCCAAATAGTCTAAGCCCTTCGTCGCATTGGGCGATATAGATAGGCCTGCACCAACCTCACCCAATTCGTCAGCCTGTTCGTAAATTTTCACTTGGCGTCCTTGCCGCAACAAACCTAAGGCGAGCGTAAGCCCGCCAATTCCAGCGCCGATGATGTGAATTTTTACCTGCATTCTAAAGTCTATGAGGCTGAAAGCCCGCCTTAACAATAAGCGCTTTAGACAAATCTTTGCCGTTACTCACCTGCCGACTAAACAAGGATATCTATGGAGTATCTTGCTCTCTTCCTAAGTAAGCATTTAGAAAGTGAGGCCAAATGACAACCACAGACAAACCATTCCAACAGGGAAACCTATACGCTTGGTTTGTTGTTTTCATTTTGTGTCTTACGTCAATCTTCGCTTATCTTGACCGTCAAATCATCAACCTTCTCGTTGAGCCCATAAAATTAACACTGGGAATAAACGATACGCAAATCGGTCTATTACAAGGCGTGTCATTCGCCCTGCTCTATGTGATCGCAGCTATACCAATCGCATGGGCAGCTGACTTTGGAAATCGCACTCGAATTATTTCCATAGGTATTATTTGTTGGGCGCTAGCCACATTTTCTTGCGGCCTCGCAACGACATTCATGTTTATGTTTATCGCCCGCACAATTGTCGGCCTTGGTGAAGCAACGTTAACGCCATCTGGTTACTCTTTAATCGGAGATTATTTTCAAACTAAAAAAGTCGGATTAGCCATTAGCTTTTTCACAGGTTCTGGATTTTTAGGCGCGGGTCTCGCCTATATAATTGGCGGTCAGGTCATTGGCATTCTAAGCCAATCAGACTTCTACACATTGCCGATAATTGGAAAAGTTGAACCGTGGCAAGTCGCATTTATGATCGTAGCCATTCCTGGTCTTTTACTGGTTGGAATCATGCAATTTGTGAAGGAACCACCCCGACAATCGACCGTTTCAGCGGATTTTGCAAAGCTTCGCGCCCGAGAGTCCTTTGCCGCCCTTTTCAACTATATTTCTAGCAATCGACGTCTTTATATTGGTTTATTTTTCGGGCTTGCGATTATGGCCTCGGCCACCTTTTCGCTCATGAATTGGACACCGGTCTACTTCACACGCAAATTTGGCTGGACCGCCCAACAAGTGGGAACAGTTTTTGGGACCATAGTTCTTTTTTCCAGCCCTCTCGCCGTATTTTCGGGCGGGTTCATCGCTACATACTTCATGGGAAAAGGACGCCACGGCGCTAATATCTATGTTCCTATTGCCGCATCATCTCTCGCAGTTATATTCACATTCCTCTTTTGCACCGCGCCAAATGGTCAAGTCGCAACTTGGCTAGCGGTGCCAGCCGTGTTTTTCAGCGCCATGCCTTTTGGCTGCGGCACGGCAACTTTACCTTTAATCACCCCCAATCGTTTGAGAGCACAAGTCGTTGCCCTCTACCTCCTATGCGCCAACCTATTGGGCTTAAGTTTGGGGCCTACGGCGGTCGGAGCAATTACAGACTATGTATATAAAGACCCGACTCAAATCGGAAAGGCTCTCGGGATTGTTGCACCAACCTTATTAATCTGCGGCGCGTTAATCCTGACCTATGCCATCAAACCATATTGCACGATAATCCGTAACCAAAGTGACTAGCTTTTGGGTTTCAATACTCGCGCTTCGATTAAGTTGAGGGTTGGTTCACTACCCATGTAAACTTACCGATATCCGAGCGAGTAATTTTAAGAGAGATATTTAATGAGCCAAATCGTCGAAATTACAACAGACGCCCATGACTTCTTAGCGAAACATCATACGCATTTTATCAATGGCGAAGCCGCTCCGTCCACAGGCACATCACGCATAGATGTGGTCAATCCCGCAACGGGCGCAGTTATATCTTCAATTTCAGATGCCACGAAATCAGACGTCGACGCTGCCGTTGATGCAGCGCGGCAGGCTTTTGAACACGAAAGTTGGCGGGACATGAAGCCCGCCCAACGGGCAAGTCTTTTGTCAAAATATGCGGATATCATTGAAGCCCATGCCGATGAACTCGCAATGCTTGAAGTCATCGACGGCGGCAAACCTCTCATGCTCGCAAAACCCGTAGACGTTATGGCAACAGTTGGGGCGTTTCGATATTATGCGGGTTGGGCGGATAAAATTCACGGTCAAACGCACAATACAAATATGCCCGGCGACAATCACGTCTTCACCTTGAAAGAAGCATTAGGTGTCGCAGCCCTTATCGTCCCTTGGAATTATCCGCTTGTCATGGCGGCCATGAAACTTGCACCTGCTTTAGCGGCGGGCTGTACATGTGTGTTAAAACCTGCCGAAGATACACCGATGACGGCTTTACGTCTTGTCGAGCTTGCCAAAGAGGTCGGGTTCCCGGACGGCGTGTTTAACGTGATTACAGGCTATGGACACACCGCTGGCGCTATGTTGGCGCAGCACGAAGGCGTGGATAAGGTCGCGTTCACTGGTTCCACGGCAACAGGCAAGGCTATTGCGGATGCAGCAAGAGGAAACCTCAAGAAAGTTACTTTAGAACTTGGCGGAAAATCTCCAAATATTATCTTTCCAGATGCCAATTTAGAAAAAGCTATTCCGGGGTCTGCCATGGGGATATTCTTCAATTCTGGGCAAGTTTGTACGGCGTCATCGCGGCTATATGTCCATAATAATGTTTATGACGAAGTTGTCGAAGGTATCGCCGCCTTCTCTAAAACACTCAAAACTGGCAATGGACTTGATATGGAGGTCATGCTCGGTCCTCTCGTTTCGGCACGGCAATTAGAGCGAGTTTCATCCTATGTAAAAACAGGCCGCAGCGAAGGCGCAGATGTCATTTGCGGCGGCAATGCTATTGGTGATGAAGGTTATTGCTATGCGCCAACGGTTATCGGGAACACCACGAATGACATGAAAATTTCACGAGAAGAAATTTTTGGCCCCGTGCTCGTGGCTCAGAAATTCTCGGATGAAGATGAGGTTGTCGCCCTCGCGAATGATACAGAATATGGTCTATCCTCTGCTGTTTGGACTCAAGATATTTCTCGCGCCCACCGAATGGCAAAGCGCATTAAAGCTGGACAGGTTACGGTCAATTGCTGCGGCGGCGCAGATTGGGATGTCCCGATTGGTGGGTATAAGCAATCAGGATGGGGCCGAGAAAATGGGGCTGACGGTCTCAATAATTAT
Source organism: uncultured Algimonas sp. (assembly GCA_964576955.1). Classification (GTDB taxonomy): domain Bacteria; phylum Pseudomonadota; class Alphaproteobacteria; order Caulobacterales; family Maricaulaceae; genus Litorimonas. The sequence continues at coordinate 3,862 of CAZNXP010000001.1, read as the reverse complement.
CTTAATACGAAATCAGTGTTCGTCTCATTATCATGATCGAAAAACATTATAATATTGGTGACGTCGAAATTTACACAAAGACCTTAGGCGACGGCCCGCCATTATTTCTAGTCGCTGGACTTGGAGGCAGGCATCAATTTTGGCAAAAACAGGCAGACGTTTTTGCAAAGCACTTCACTGTTATCCTTCATGATCACCGTGGTGTCGGGCATTCAACGCCAGATAAGGTCGTTCTGGGCGCAGAACATATGGCGGATGATTTAATAAAACTGATGGACGTAATGGGCATCACAAAGACTCATCTTATTGGGCATTCTACGGGCGGAGCTATCGGGCAACATATAGCGCTCAAAGCACCTGAAAAAATTGATAAGCTTGTCATGTCATGTTCTTGGGCAGGACCGGATGCTTACTTCATTCACCTATTTCATACCCGTCGGCAAATCCTCATCAGCTGTGGGCCCGAAGCCTATCTGACAACAGGGACCTATTTGGCAACGCCGTCTTGGCATCTCCAAGGAACCATGAGTTCTTCCCAAAGCTTTCTGGCTGATAGAATGGCAAACTTTCCAGGCCTTCAAGTTGAGCTTAGCCGCCTGTCCGCAGTTATGTCTCATGACCTACGATCACGGCTTCAAGATGTAAAATGCGAGACATTCGTAATTGGAGCTAGAGATGACCAGATTACGCCCTTCGGATTTTCAAGAGAATTGTCGGAGCTAATGCCAAACGCGGTCCTCCACGAACTTGACCGAGGCGGGCATTTTTGTCCTATGAGCAATACGGATGTCTATAATAAGGCTGTCTTGGATTTTTTGACTTAAGATAGGAGTATTTATGCGCTCTCTTGTAATCGGACCTGACGAGGGTGAAAGCTGGTGGCAACCCCAACCTTCGGGCGGATATGTAACGACATATATCACCCCTGAAACTAATCCCTATCATGATTTCAGCTCAGGTCTGCAAGTCCTCCCTAAGGGCGGCCAAGTCCGAGAGCATGGCCATACTGTTGGGCACGAATTAATCTATATCACGCAAGGGACAGGCGTGGTTACAATTGACGGCAAAGCGCATGATGTGAAGGCTGGGAGCACAGTTCTTTTCGCCCATAATGAAACACATATCATTGATAATACAGGGGATGTTGACCTTCATATGTTTTGGGTCTTTCTGCCGCCAAAACTGGAAGAATGGTTTAGAGCTATCGGAATAGCCCGCACGCCCGGAGATATAGAGCCGCCGCCCTTTCCCCGTCCCCCAAACACGGACGAGGCTATGGCCTTTCAAAAATTTGTTAAACCCAAAACATAATTTCAGACAAGCGCCATGAAAATAATTACCGAAGCGATGGTCGAAACCCACTTGACCATGAAGGACTGTATTGCTGCGATGCGCGGTGCAATGTTGAGTGTTTCGCGCGATGAAACAACCCTGCCTATCCGTCAATATATGCCTATTCCAAATACCCAAGGTAAAATGGCCTTAATGCCCGGAACAATCACCTCGCCCGACGTTTATGGTATAAAACTCGTTTGCAAATATATCCGTGAACCAGACAGTCGTTATGGAACACATGTCGGTATGGTGCTGGTTTTTGACAGTGAAACCGGATTACCGCTTGCGATGGTTGAAGGCTCATCTTTGACGGCAATTAGAACCGCAGCAGCAAGCGCACTCGCCACAGATATTTTGGCCAATCCAGATTGTGAAACCTTGGCTATTTTAGGGTGTGGTGAGCAGGCCCGTCGTCACGTACACGCCATGTTAGCTGTTCGGTCACCTCAAAATATTTTCGTGTGGGGGCGCAATCAAACCCGAGCGGAGGCATTTGCGCAGCGCATGAGTGCCGAAACAGGTCGATTGATTTCAGCTAAAAAGAGTGCTGAAGACACTGTCTCAAACGCTGATCTTATCTGTACGACAACCTCATCTAAATCCCCAATCCTGCACGGCGATTGGGTCAAATCAGGCACACATCTAAACCTTGTTGGCGCGGCGATTGCAAGTAGCCGTGAAGTTGACGACGCACTCGTTTTAAAGTCTCGCTATTTTACAGATTACCGCCCCGCAGCGATGGCTGCCGCTGGTGAATTATTAGACGCCATAAAAAATAATGTCGTAACAGAGGGACACATCATTGGAGAAATTGGCGAAGTTATTGAAGCCTCTATTAAAGGTAGAACATCGTCGCAAGATATTACAGTTTACAAATCACTAGGCGTAGCGGCGCAAGATCTCGCAGCCGCCCACTGGCTCTACGATAAATCTCTAAAGCTTGATTTCGGCACTGAGATAAATTTGCTTGACTATGCGGTATAATTAACCCGAAAAATCTCTATATTTTTCGAGTATTTCAGGCGTGCCCAAAGCGGCGTTGAGGTCCTTTGGACTAAAATCAAACCCATTTGGATCAAGACTAGGGTTTGCCTTTAGCCCCGCAAATGCCTCTTTTACCGCGAAGGCACTTGCGAGCACCACATTGCCTGGAAAAAGCGCGATGGAGACTCCTATTTTATCCAAATCTCCTGCTGATAATAAGTCTCCATCACTATGCAGCAGATTATAAAGGACAGGCACGCCATTCGCCGCATCGACAATTTGCTTTACCTCTTCCGTGCGTTTCAATCCTTCCGCGAAAAGAATATCCGCTCCCGCTTCACGATATAATGTCATGCGTTCCAAAACCTGATCAAAACTCTCGCTAAAGGCTGCATCGGAACGCGCGCTCACCAATGTTTCAGAATTTTCTCGCGCATCGACAATGGCTTTAATTTTATCCACCATAACCTGCGTAGGAACCAAGGGTCGACCCTTTAGGTTATTGGCAGGATTAATCGGCAATTGATCTTCCATTTGAACGGCACTTGCCCCCGCCTTTTCCAAGGCCCTTATAGTCCTTGAAGCATGAGCGGCATTTCCAAATCCGCTATCGACATCAACCAACACAGGAATATCAATACGGTCTGTGATACGCGCACAAATCTCGACCATCTCGCTCATCGTGACGAGACCAATATCCGGACGCCCCAGTTGAGAATAGGAAACAGAAGAACCGGACAGAAATACAGCTTCCATACCGGCTTGCTGAGCTAGTAGCGCCGTCAGCGCATCATAGACACCTGGCACCATCATAATTTTGTCTTGAGAAAGCCGTTCGCGTAAATTCGCCGCCATATTTGCCTCTATTTTAGTCCGAGCGCACCGGGATTGATGATATTATCAGGATCGAGTTGAACCTTAATCGCTTTCAGAAACTCCGTAGTCACCTCATCACGACCGCGCAAATAAGGATATTGTTTCCCAATTTGAATATGAGCGGCTCCGCGTTCATAGAGCAAGTCGATCATAGCGGACTTTATCTCCTTTACGAGCGCGCGGGCCACCAGATTATCTTCGACATTTTTTGGCCAGTGCTCAGTCCAAATATCGGAACTCATTTCACGTTGATAAGAGGTATGGCTATCTGGCCAGTAGAATACGGGTTCACAAAGAAGGCTATTGGAATTGATGAGTGTGTAAATATCGGCGACCGTCACCTCAGCTTCTAACATCGCCGTCTTATATCCAGACATCATATCATAATAGGCGGCTGTATAACCGGGCATAGCTGAAAGCGGTAAAATGCCATGCACGGGCAACATCCGCCGCCCATCCATATGGGTTAGTGGTAAATCAGGAAAATCCTCAAGCCGCATCATAGATATAGCAACGCTCGGAATTTCATTGCCAATTGGCCTTACCTTGTCCCGCAAATATTTTTCAACTGTCCGTAATATTTTATCATTGGCGCCCTCCGCCAAAAAATGGGCCGTATAATTTGCGCGTTCGAATACCTTGCCGCCAGCCATGGCAATTTTAACGC